>JAPUIL010000460.1 GCA_027297085.1 Verrucomicrobiota bacterium
GTATCTTTGAATAAAGGCACCGGCTCCTTCCCCGGAGCAACTTTCCAAATAAAAATCAACGGTCCTTTTCCTTCAAAAACCAGAGACAACTTTTCATCGAAATCCGTTTCCTCGGTGATAGTATGGACATGCTTGAGTCCCGCACCGCGGGCAATCGCTTCATAATCGATAAAGCCTGAACCAGGAACCTGTTGATTGCCGGTAACCTCGTAGGTCCCGTTTTCAATAATTATCAGGACGTAATTTTCGCAAGGCCGTTGGGCTACGGTTACCAAAGTTCCGAGGCACATAAGCATACTGCCGTCGCCATTGAGCGTGATGATCCGCCTGTCCGGTTGCGCAATCGAAAGTCCGTGAGCCAAGTCAGCCGCATGACTCATTCCGCTGTCAACCGAAGCGAAATCAAGAGCTGTATCAGAAAGTTTTTCCCAGGGCTTAGCAGTGCCCATGCAGGTAACAATAACTTCGTTTTTTCGCCGGGCCGCAAGTTTTTCCAGGCAGGAGTATTTGTTGAGCATAGTTACACGGTTGTCTCGGCGACTAAAACCGCCACCGGAAGAGACGTTGATTGAGCTTGTTCGAAGGCAGTACTGATCATGCCGATATCTCCATCATCAACCATAATGTGATAGGGAATATTCCAGGCTTTCAATGTCGGTTCTGTAAATTCTGCCACCGAATCTTTTCTTTCGATTTCAGGCGCCAGTGACTTGTAGCCGCGATAGCCCATCAGGATTACCTGCGGGATTTTCATGTTCCAGGAAGTACCGCGAAAAGCATCTCCCGATTCTAAAAACCCAGTGTTTTGAATAAGAACAACCGGCTTCTTCCCTCCCAGATATAGTCCCGATGCCAAGGCAAATGCTTCTCCTTCACGGCTCACATTAATGACTTCCAGTTCCGGATCGTCTATCAATAACTGGAAGAGCACTCGGCAGAGGTTGTCCGTCAAGCCGACTATATGCGTGATGCCCTGCTCACGCAGGGCTTGGTGTATTTTTGAGGCTGAAAGCATTATCGGGAAGTTTAAGGTGATACCACCATCGGTTCGAGATTCGATAAGTCCAACTGTAGGAGCAAACTTGTTCGCGACTTTTATATCGAAGACCCATCGGGTCGCGAACAAGTTTGCTCCTACAAATTGAGATCCAATTTAAAGTTCTTTTTCAGAGATCATTTGTTCCTAATGATCTCTGACCGATCCATCCTCATACAGCGGCTGAGGATTAACCAACTCGTAAGGATGTTTAACAGCAATCTCCTCGTCGAATTCGCATCCCAGCCCGGGTTTATCAGGCAACAGGGCGTAACCGTCTTTTACTTTAATTTTTGCGCCTTTAAATATGTCGTTTTCCCATCCAGAGGGGCGTTCGACAAATTTGTATTTCGATTCCTGGATCACGCAATTGGGCGTACTGGCATCGATATGCAATGAAGCAAGAGTACAAGGCAGACTGGAAGGATTGTGCAACGCTGCCTGGATGCCTTGAGCTTCGGCCATTGCGCAAATCTTTCTAGTTTCAGATATGCCACCCGCCTGAATCACGTCCGGCTGCACGAAAGATACGAGGTGTCGACTGATGATGTCTTCAAAATCAAATTTCGTAAAATGTCTCTCGCCAGTCGCTAGAGGTACGGTGGTCCTCAAAGAAAGCCACTCAAGTGCATCGTTAAACTCAATATTGATGGGCTCCTCGAGCCAGAGCGGACGATATTCCTCAATACCGTTGGCATATTGTAACGCCTGAATGGGAGTGAGCTTGGTATGCGCATCGGTAGCGATGTCGAAATTAGGTCCGGCCTCGTCACGCATTTCTGCAAAGGAATCTATCGCAGCGGCGAGATCCCAGGGAAATTGTTGCCGTCCATCGACCAGATTCAATGGAGGTCCAGTCTTGATCCCGGTATACCCTTTTTCTTTGGCAAATTGAATTCCTTCACGACCGGTACCGTGAATGTAGAGCCGGATCTTTTCTCGGGCCGCACCACCGAGAAGATTGTATATTGGAACGTCGAGGAGTTTCCCGAGGATATCCCAAAGTG
This sequence comes from Verrucomicrobiota bacterium, assembly GCA_027297085.1. GTDB lineage: Bacteria > Verrucomicrobiota > Verrucomicrobiia > Opitutales > UBA2995 > UBA2995. The sequence continues at coordinate 2,044 of JAPUIL010000460.1, forward strand.
CGATCTCAACCGCGCTGATTGCAGAGTTCAGGACGGGACCTCCGCGCCAACGTGGCCAGCGGAACATGCCCTGCCAGAGAAATTCGATCCGTGTCGGGTCATGACCCATCAATACTTCGCGGAGTTCCAGACAAGCGGCTAAAGTCGTACCTGTTTTACGGTGAACAGACGCCTCCCCCAATCCAGTCACACCCTGGTTAGTATAAATCTTCACAAACACCTGATTGGCTTCGATGCCAACAGCCCAGGCTTTAAGGTCTACAATCTTAATATTCTTTGGTAATTTTGCGGCAAGCTTGCTGCTTAAAATTCCGTTCCAGAACCCGAGTCCACCAAGGCCGAGTCCAAGTTTTTCAATAAATTTTCGACGATTCATAGGAGCTTTCTAATTGATGTTTAGGTCGTCTTAACAGGGGTGTTATCGACCACAGTTCATAATCTAATTTCCTGCTCCTAAATCAACAGGATTTTATATCGCAGGAGATTTTTTTTTTAGATCTGGAAGTTCTGAGAATTAATATTTAAAAAATACCGATTCCAGATCCGACAGGTTCCTAATAGTTTGACCGCTTATGCCAGCAGGAATAAAACAATCCTGATGCGCTTTTTATTAATCCCCGTTCTTCTCCCCTTTATTGTTCTGACGGGATGTGCCGATCAAAAGCAAATCGGGCAGCAGCCCAACATTGTATTTATTTTGTCTGATGATGTCGGTTGGGCCGATCTTAATGTTTACGATCCATTAGAACGGGGCTATTACGAAACTCCAAACCTCAATCAACTGGCATCTCAGAGCATGCGTTTTACCGATGCTTATGCCAGCGCTTCCTGCTCCCCCACCCGAGCCGCATTGATGAGCGGTCAGTATTATCCTCATCAACCCGTTTATGACGTAGGCCCTGTCGCTCCCGGGTTAATGATTCCCGCTCCCAATACCGATGACTTGCCACCTGAAAAGATCACTCTGGCTGAAGCACTCAAAACAGGCGGCTATGAGACCGGGTTTATTGGTAAATGGCATATCGGCAATGCTCCCATAAATGGCCCCTCCGAACAGGGTTTCGATTTAAACATTGGCGGTTATAGTGCCCTTTCACCAAGATGGTCTGGCGGCTATTTTGAGCCCAACAATAACAAGTTTATCGACGATGCCGAGGAGGGCGAATACCTCACGAACTACCTGACGCGCAAAGCGGTTACATTTATTGAGGAGCACCAGGAAGATCCGTTTTACCTTCATCTAAGCTATTACTCTGTGCACGTTCCTTTGCAGGCACCGGAAGATCGGATTGAGAAGTTTCGTCAAAAACAAGGAACCGGCGGGCACGACAATCCAACTTACGCCGCCATGTTGGAATCACTGGATGACGGTGTTGGCCAGATTATGGAAACATTGGAACGGCTGAACCTTGATGATAATACCATCCTGGTATTCTACTCGGACAATGGAGGCTTCGGTGGCTATTCGAGCGTCGGGGTAACCGACCCGAAAATGGATATCACGGACAATGCGCCACTACGCAATGGCAAGTTGTCGTTTTACGAAGGTGGTATTCGGGTTCCGCTAATGGTCCGGTGGCCCGGTGTTGTCACTCCAGGTACCCAATGCAATGAGCCGGTGATACATGTAGACATGTACCCTACCCTGCTTGAGGCCGTTCAACTGGACCGACCGGATGGCTACTTGCTTGACGGGGTTAGCATCATGCCACTGCTAAAAGATCCGGAGGCAAATCTGAACCGTGAAGCACTCTATTGGCACTTTCCCGGTTATACCCAGAAAGGTTTCGAAGGAGGACCTCAAAGCGTCATCCGGTCCGGCCCTTGGAAACTGATCAAACGTTACGAAGATAACAGTCTGGAACTTTACAACCTTGAAGAGGATATCGGTGAAACGAAAAACATGGTGGACACCCAACCTGCTATCCGCACGCGATTGAAAAACAAACTGGAAGAATGGCTAAATGAGGTGGATGCTCCAATGCCAAAGCACAAAGACACATGAACAAAATTCATTTTCGATTCCTCTATTACTTTTTAGGATGGATAGTTCTCACAGCTATAATACCCGCGATCACTGGCTGCGGACAAGATGCAGACATTTCCTCGCAAAAACAACTCGACGCTCCGCTTGTCACCTTTGCTGTGATGGGAGACGTTCCCTACGGTCTGACCCCCGAAGAGATCGAGAAGGAAAAGTCTACATTACGAAAACAGATTGTGGATCTTAACATGGATGACTCCATTGAATTTGTCGTGCACGTGGGAGACATTAAAAAAGGAGCACCTCCATGCGAGACTCAGGTTTATAAAACCGTGGCCCAAATCCTTCGGGCAAACATCCATCCATTGTTCATTATTCCCGGAGACAACGAATGGAACGATTGCAAGGATCCCGTTGAAGCGTGGAAGCTCTGGGATTCCCACTTTATGAGGTTTGATCAAAATTGGCCAAATGACCTGGGAGTATTACGCCAGGAAACCAGGCAGGAGAATTTTGCCATTTTCCAGAATGGCGTCCTGTTCATCGGCATCAATCTTGTTGGCGGAAAGGTCCACGATTCCGAAGAATGGCTCTCAAGAATCGAAGATGACCGGGCGTGGATCGAAGAACAGTTTCGAAATCATTCAAACGACGCCTCCTCGGCGGTCATTTTCGCTCATGCCAATCCTGGCACACAGGTAAGAGGTAATTTCAAATACAATCGGGAGGAATTCCGTCCGCTTATTGAATTCTTGGATCGTAAGACGGACACAATCTTCCCAAAACCAATTTTGTTAATCCACGGAGACGGTCATAAATGGATCGAAGACCAACCCTTCCCAACAGCAGGCAAAAGAATTACCAGAGTTCAAGTCACTCAAGGAGGACTTGAATCCCCTCTTCGAGTGGAAGTCTACGGTGACACGGCCAATCCTTTTCGACTGATTCGAAACCAATATCAGTAAACATCATGAAATGGGGACCACAACCTGGTTTTACCTTCTTATGGATTTTGGCCGTATACATTTTCGCTACTTCCTCCTGCTTGGCGGCGACAAACCCAGAAATAGTTTCGGTTCAAAAGATCTGGGACAAGGGTGAACACAATGCTTTTACGGATCTCATCCGATTCCAAAGCAAATGGTATTGCACGTTCCGGGAAGCTACCGATCACGGAAGCAGTACCGGAGTTGTGCGGGTAATAGAATCCAACGACGGGAACAACTGGAGATCTTCTGCCCTGGTTGTTGAGAAAGAAATAGATCTGCGCGACCCCAAACTATCCATCATGCCGGACGGTCGTCTGATGCTGATCATGGGAGGAATAGTTAACAACGATGATGGCCAGCAAATCACTCGGGCCCCTCGAGTATCTTTTTCGAAAAATGGTCGACGCTGGACGCGACCTCAAAAAGTGTTGGCTGAAGATCACTGGCTGTGGCGAGTCACCTGGCACAAAGGCATCGGTTACAGCGTTTCCAAGTTGGGCGATGGAAAAGATCCGAGGCGTGTAATGCTCTACAAAACTCAGGATGGACTTGAGTGGGATTGGGTAACGGAGTTTCGAAACATTCCAGCCTGGCCGAATGAGACAACCGTAAGGTTTCTGGCAGATGATGAAATGGTGGCTCTTCTGCGCCGGAACCAAACCGCCTGGATCGGCACCAGTTATCCGCCTTACCAGAAATGGACCTGGTCAGATACAGGGATACAAAACGGTGGACCAAACTTTATCGAAATTCCAAAAATGGGCCTTTGGGCATCGGGTCGTTTTTACAGTGAAGATAAAAATACAACCGTTCTGGCACGCATGACCCGAACTCATTACGAACCAGTACTTACATTTCCCAGCGGCGGAGACAACAGCTACGCCGGCATGGTCTGGCACGAGAATCTTCTCTGGATGAGCTACTACTCTTCCCACGAAGGCAAAACCAGTATCTACCTCGCAAAAATCAGTTTGAAACAGAGTGCGCCATGAACCATGAGTACTTTCAATCGTAGATCCTTTCTAAAAACTGCGGGTACAACCTTGGCGACTCTCGCCATGCATCAGCAACTTCCAGCGCTATCACCCATGGAATCAATCAACAACATCGTAGATTGCCATTTTCATCTCTGGGCCAAGGATAAAAAACGGTTTCCCTACCAACCCAATCCCCGCTATGCTCCTGATTACGTGAGCACCGCCGAGGAGTGGGATCGCGACCGCGTCGATGCTGGTATCTCTAAAGGCATATTCGTTTCAGGTGCACCCTACGGCGACGATCCTTCCTTTCTTTACCACAGCCTTAAACAAGCGCCGGATACACTCCGAGGAATCTGCCTTATTAACCCCAATGTTCCCGAGGGCGTCAAACAGCTGGAAGAAACGGTTTCAGGACACAACATCGTGGGAGTGAGACTACAAACCAGCTGGCTTTGGGGCGTCGACTGGGCATCTCCATACCTGGCCGCTTTCTGGAAACGAATGGGCGAACTCAACCTGGTCGTGCAAATGCACCTTGAGCCTGAGTGGAATCCCCAACTGGATAAAATGATAACCCGGTTCCCAAACACCCGAGTGGTCATCGATCACCTGGGTCGTCCACGAAACGGAACAGCCGTCGATTTCATGCTCCTCCAAAATATCGCCAAACGTCCAAATGCGTTTATAAAACTCAGCTCGTTCGATACCGAATCCCGGGAGGAACCACCTTATCTGAAAGTGCAGCCCGTGGTAAAAGAATTGGTTGAATGGTTCACTCCGAAACGCTGCGTATGGGGATGCAACAACTACAGGGGAGATATGGGAAGCGAGGGCTACCTTGAACTCGTCCATCACGCACGCCGAATCTTCGACTTTCTCAACATCGACGAACAAAAACAGATTTTCTGTAAAACACCCCATAGGCTGTACAATCTTACTTGAGGAGATTTTTTTGAGTATCCCTATTCCTTATGAAGCACTGTATATCGCCACGGATACACACAGATCAAACACGGATAAAAAGTATACCGCTATCACCTGTAACAGCTCGCAAACGGTTCATCTAATTATCGATTTCTTAAATATGTCTTTATAGACTAAAACTCACCAATTTTTACAATCCGTGTTTCATCCGTGAAAATCAGTGGCTAAATATTATCTACCCTCAGCTCCGCTGAACCTCTAAAGGATCTTCTATACTCTCCTGCCAAGACTCTAATTGCTTTGTCATATTAGCAACCCGAGCGGCGTAATCGCGTTTCGAATACACGTTCTGCGTTTCGCCGGGATCTTTATTCAAATCATAAAACTGGGACTTGTCCTTGTCGCTTAAACACAGCTTGAATCCGTCAGGACTAACAACTGTCCTTGTATTCACATTTACAGCCTTTTCAGCCTCCTTTTCAGAAATTAGCCCTTCGTCCATCAGCCGATTATATCGACCGGATGGGTGAGTATGCCATTGAAGGAATACTGATTCTGGTTCAGCAGTACCATTGAGATAACGACTATAGCTTTTACCCGGTAGCGCTTCCGCTTTTTCCGAAACACCCGCCAAATCCAACACAGTCGGCGTTAAATCAATGTGACTTACCGGATTTGAAATCTTTCGCTTCGCGTACCCCCGTTTTGGGTACCGAATTAAACAGGGCACGCGAGCGGCTTCCTCATACATCACGCCTTTGAAATACATGCCATGACATCCCATCATTTCTCCATGGTCACTGGTATAAACGACGATGGTATTTTCATCCAGTCCCCATTTCTCAAGCTCTCCGAGAATTCCGCCAACAGCCATGTCGACCATGGTTACCAATCCCCAGTATCGGGAGGTTTCCCGGCGAATATCCACTTCGCTGATTCCGCGATCCAATGCGGCATACAAACGAAGAAAATGGTAACGGAGAGGCTCGGTGGCATCCGGGTAGTCATTCCAATTGTCCGATAGTTTAACCTCATCGTTCGGATAATACCCGTTAAAAGGTCCCCAGTTAGGATCATGGGGCTCCAGAAAATTGACGTGCAGCATAAAGGGATCGTCTTTGTGCCGCTTGATAAAGTCCCGCGCTTCGTTTCTCAGGAAAGCAGGCTTACTGAATTCCAATGGCAATCGAGCGGCAAAATCCCGTGAGAACACGGCATGACCGTCGCGATCCAGATCGGGTTTAAAACCGCTATCCTCCAAAAAATGATGGTAAGAGCTGCGAGCTTTGGAATCGCGTCCTTCCCGATAATACTGAATATACAAATCTTCGATCGCTTTCCATTCCTCAAAACCATGCTGGGCAAAAATCTCATCTCCCAGGTGCCATTTCCCAAAATAACCCGTCCGGTAGTCGGAGTCGTCCAATAATTTGGGTTGCGTGGGAATGTCTTCCGAAAGTGGGATGTTATTGTCGATACACCCGGTCTGAGTAGGCCAAAGTCCCGTCATGACAGAACTCCTTGAAGGAGTACAAATCGGTTGTGTGACGTAGGATCGTTCGAAGACAGCACTATCGGATGCCAATTTATTTAGATTGGGAGCAAGTATTCTGTGATTACCATAGGCAGCTAATGTGTCGAAGCGTTGTTGATCGGTCCAAATAAAGACCACGTTGGGTTTGTCCGTCCTTCCATTGCGGGAGGCAATTTGAGGGAAAGCCTGCTGAGCCAGAGCGAGCGCTCCCAAGGTGCTAGTTGATTGGATGAATTTTCGACGTGATACGGACATTACGGATCAGAACCTATTTCAAAATAGAAATCTCCTGGCTGTCAATCCGACCTGAAATCATAGACAGCAGCGTCTGTGGATGGTGGAATCTTAGACCAGCACTTGACCCAACGATTTCACCTCCGGCAACATGCCTTGTGCATCCAAAGGCAAAGGACGCGGTTCGACAATTACTTCCAAATCACTACGCTCGTGTGCCTCATCCAAATACGCGACAGAACATTCAAGTTCGGATACGTCCAGTGTGTTGTTTATCCACATCAATTTAGCATCGGCAGGATGCGTCAAACCGATCAGCGGCAAAGCAGAATTCAGCACTTCACGATCCGTTTCGTAATGGATCGGGATCATAGCTCCCGCCGCTGATCCTCCGGTCAGGCAGTTGATGCGAGTTATATCAATGTTCACCTGATTGATTGCCCGGGTGAGCGCGAATTCCGCGTTCCCAATTCCCGTGCCGTTGCCATGCGTTTCGTTGGTCAAACCGCGAATGCCGATTATGCGGATTTTTGGTGTTTCGTTTGGACCTGCTCCATGGCAGCCGAATTTACGCCCAATCACGTTCGTATCCATGCCTGTTCCGCTGATGTCCTTGCCGATTTCGTCTATCAGCAAAATATCGCCCTGGTCGAACGGGAGACGCGGCAGCCATTGTTTGGCTAGCACGAGCAGCTCTTTTTCTCGCTCTTCAAATTCCTCGGGAGCAACCGCCGACAATTTTGCAGTTTCGTCATATGCGTTTTCAACAATGGCCAATCCTGCAACCACACTGCACTTGGAAAGCACTTCGCGACCTACGCTACGGACAATTTGGCTAAAGTCGTAGTCCTTGATGGCGCGATGATAAATCCGGGCGCCATTGTGTTTTCCCAGTCCAATAAGCATCATTTTCATCAGGCCACTTTCAATGTCGCCGACGAAATTCGTATGCGGTTTGACTCGACCGCAAACAACAATGTGGTCGGCTTCGGAAGCGTGTTTATCAAAGTGAACCGGAAACCCTTCCGCTGCTTCGCAGACAATAACCGTTTCCATGCTCGCTTTAATTGGACAGCCACAAAACTCCTCGGTGACACCGTACGACTCGATAATCTGCCTCTGGCCTTCAGGCGTTCCGCCGCCATGACTGCCCATAGCGGGTACGATAAATGGCTCAGCACCGAGATTTTTAAAGTGATCGACGATCCCTTTGATTATGATGTCAATGTTGGCAATTCCACGACTACCGGCAGTGATGGCCACGGTCTGGCCTGGTTTGACTTTTTCGCTCAGAGACAGCCGCGAAAGCTGGAATTCAACATCTGCAGGGATGTCTTCCACTTTTGGCCGCTCGAATGACTGACGAACTCGAAAGATTTGTGGATATTCTGCCATAGCTCTCATCAGAATTTAACGATTTTGCTATTATTGCAAGCGATTGCCACAAGAACAATACCAACTTGAAAAAAAATTCTAATAGAAAACAACGGGGCGGTCAGGAGTACACATCTTTTCGAAGATCCCTGATCACAGTTAGTCCTGTGTCTTTAAAACCTCGTAATGGACGCGCGCCTGTTTTGCGCTTTTTACCAAACAACTCTCGATTAGCTTGAAAGATCTGATCCACGTAATTCTTAGAACCCAGTACCATGCCGTCGGTAAAATACCTTATTTTCAATCGCAATACTTGAGCGAGTGGCAGCTCACCATCTGCCTCAACAACCTTTATCACTTTTTCCCTATTCATAGCCAGCTGGCTCTCACGGGAAGTGGTGGAGCCCATCAGAAACAAGATTTTCCTGTAATCGGCTAAGGCCGTTTTTATATTCTTTTCTTGAAGAAATTTGCAGAGTCCGGACCGGGCTTTACCATTTCCGGATATTGCCTCAGAATAACCACAGAAACGGTAGTCCTTTGGATCTTCAACCAATCCTGCGCGGACGGGATTTAGATCGATATACGCAGCTACAGTTTTTAAACAAGAAGCAGCATCTTCAATCAACACGCTTTTAAACCGTTCAGCCCACAATGTCCCATAACGCTTGTGGCTTCGGTTGTACCAGATGCTGAAACGCTGTTTCAGCTCCTTCATAAACAAAGAAACATCTCCCATGCGCGCCATCAGCTTTTCCCGTTCGGTTTGAGCTTCATCCCCTCCCTTTTTCAAAATCGACTCCAACGTTTCCAATCGTCCTTTTTGATTCCCATACAATTCGGAAAACCGTGCTAACAATTCTTTGTCGTCGATGCTCTGCTTCTCAGGCACTCGCACCAGGACATGGAAGTGATTGGTCAGGATGCAGTAGGTGAGAATTTCTACTCCGCAGAACCGGGCCATATACCACATCTGCTTCCGCAACACTTCTTTCGCGTGCTTATCCAATAGCATCGCACCCCCCACCACACGTGTCACGCAATGATACACCGCACTCTGCCCCTTCACCTTCAGCCTCGACGTTCTCATAACCTCCTCATCCTCCCCAAAATGACACCTTCCAGTCAAACATATTATTAGCCTGTCCCTTATTTTGAAGGTTTGGAGAAAATTTGCTTTCTTGATGAAGAAATTAAGGCTTAGGTATACAGATTGGTTTTCTTCAAATCCGTTTCATTATCTGCCCCATGCTAATTCGCTTATTGGTAATACTCTTTTTCTCATTTTGTGTACTGGCACAGGAAAATGATGGAGTCAGTTCCGCTGGAGAGATCAGAGGTAGACCAAACATCCTATGGATTTACGCTGACGACCATGCGTTTCAGGCGATCAGCGCCTATCATGATCGATTCGCAAAGCTGGCTCCTACCCCGAATATCGACCGGTTAGCCCATGAAGGTGCGCTCTTCAAACACAGTTACGTTTCGAATTCCATTTGTGCTCCAGCTCGGGCTAACATCCTTACCGGAGCCCATAGCCACATTAACGGCGTCATCGACAACCGCACGCCCATAAGTTTCGACCAACCGACCTTTCCGGCTATTTTGCGCGAAAA
>JAPUIL010000461.1 GCA_027297085.1 Verrucomicrobiota bacterium
CAAGCAACGGTGAATGATCAAGTTCAGAATTTCTTGGATAATGGTAGGACTCGATCGCCGTACCGAGGAACTTCGTGACGACATCGCCCACGAGCCGTCTTTGAACCGGCGGTTTTGGCAAAACCGCCCTACCTTTAAATGCGACAAAATAAAGTGAAGATACTCTAGTCATGGCATAATTGTTACATGTAACCTCCGATGTCCTGGAACCGGCGGAAATTAAGAGTTGTTCCGATAGATATCTTATAACCATAATGTCCGTTATCCGTCTGAATAATAACCCCTGCCTTCTATTTCACTTCCCATCTGGCCCAAAAACCTCGACAGCCATCTCAATGATATTTCGTGTTTTAGTACTATCCTTTCTGCTGGTCGCCTGTTCAGGCCCCATCTCTCTTTCTGGGGCCTATCCCGAGAAGCCCATCAAAGTCATTGTTCCGACCAATGCGGGTGGTGAAACAGACGGGCTGGCCCGGCTAATCCAACGATCGATTGCTGAAAAAAAGCTGCTTTCCCAGAAAATGGTCATAGTAAATCTTCCGGGTGCCGGTGGCACCATGGGAACTCGAAGGATCAAGCAATCAAAACCCGACGGCTATACCCTTGGCTTGTGGCACTCAGGCTTCGTAACCTCTAAGGCCATGGGCATCGTAGATTATGACCACACAGATTTTGAACTGATTTGCATGTCGGGCTACACTGAACTGGGACTTGGAGTTCACCGGGACTCGCAATTCAAAACCATTGAAGACCTGTTGGACTACGCTCGAAAAAATCCTCGCTCGGTTAAGTTCTCCACCAATGTGGGACTGCCCGTTCATTTGATACCTTTGTTGTTTGCCGAAGAAACTGGAATAGAATTCCGGTTTATCCAAACAGGCGGTGGATCCCAGAGACTGGCCTCCATTCTCGGTCGTCACACAGACATAACCATGTTCTCGACAACTGCATTCCTGAATTTTGAAGAAGTGGGCCTGAAACCCATATTGTCATTCTCTGCCGAAAGAGATCCCCTGATGCCTGATATCCCGACTGCCAAAGAGGTGGGCGCGGATTTTGGCCTGGTTGAAATCCGTGTTTGGGTAGCACCAAAGGGAACCCCTGAACCGATATTGGAAGTATTGCGTCATGCCATTCGAAGCGTAATGGAAGATCCGGAGATTTCAGAGGAAATCAGGGCCTTTGGTGTTGTACCCAAGTATGGAACATCAGAAGATGTTCAACCCATGCTCGATGAGCTCCTGGAAAAAGTGGCGCCTTTGGTAAGTAAAGCACGTAACCCGGGTCGCTGACCCGGGTTACTGAACAAATGTGTGCAATGGAAAGATTGTTAGGACCAAAATTGTTCATGAATTTCTTCGGTATCAGAACTCCACAATACACGGATTGCACACATTCTTCAGCCTTCGCTGGGAGCTACGGCTCGACACGGCGGGTCGACATCTTTGGTGTTCTGTTCGCGACCGAGGTCGCTCCTACACTTCGAATCGCATATCTAATTGTAGGAGGCAGCTTGTTTTTCTTGAGCCTGTCGAAATGGCTGGCGATCTCCTGGAGCTCAAACGTCACCACACAAATTCGCTCTTCAACTTTCGCTGGGAGCTGCGGTTCGACACGGCGGGCTCTTTTATTTTCTCCCGAATGATGAGTACTTCCCAACAACCCATTCAGGATTATATTATCAGCGGCTGCACAATCGTCTTGGCCGGGCTGGTACTTTGGGGAGCTCAGGATATTCCACCGCCTTTCTTTGATCCCCTGGGTTCGGCGGCAGTGCCCAAAGTTTGCGCCTACCTACTAATCCTCATTGCATTGGGGATCTGTATCCGTCGATATTTTGAAAACAGAGCTGGTTCGAATTCGAACCCAGAGGCCGAAGGTTATAAGAGCGAGCCATGGCTAGCCTTGGCCGTAGTGGCTATGTCGATACTTTACACACTTGCCATGGGTTCCGGCTGGATCGGTTTTCGCTGGGGAACCGTGATCTACATCTTTGTTACCGGATCTATCCTGGCCAGAAAACATTATCCGGTAATGGGCCTGAGCCTGGCCTTAGGATTGTTAATCGGTATCGGCGGACAATACCTGTTCACTCAAATCTTCTACATCGATCTACCCTAGAAATTATTGAACCTAATGCTTTAGTATTACAAAATCAATCGGCATCGCGAGGACGCGATTGCCCTACCTAATAATGTCGTTAGAGGTAGGGCCACTGCGTCCTCGCAGTGCCGATTCGAATTTAGAGCCACTTAAATACAACTAAATTTTACGTCTGCCTAAGAATATCTAATCCGTACCCATGGATCTGCTACAAGCCTTTCAATACCTGCTGACTCCCACGCCCATGATGTGGTTGATGATCGGAGTGGCCAGTGGAATATTTGTCGGGGCTATTCCGGGACTCGGTGGTGGCATGCTGATGGCACTTACGGTTCCTCTCACTTTCTCCATGGATTCCACTCACGCGATACTCCTTCTCATGGGCATGCATGTGGGATCCGTCTCCGGAGGATTAATAAGCGCCACGCTCCTGAAGATGCCAGGAACACCTTCGGCCATGATGACCACTTTGGACGGTTACCCCATGGCACAACAAGGGAAACCGGGACTGGCCCTGAGCCTGGGAATTGGAGCATCTTTTCTGGGCGGCCTAATCTCAGCCATTTTCCTGATAATCCTGGCTCCACCCCTGGCAACACTCGCACTGAAATTTGGGCCTTGGGAGTATTTTTCGATGGTCTTGATGGCGTTGGTGCTCATCTCTTCCATCTCACAGGGAACCATGTTAAAAGGGCTTCTTTCCGCTGTGCTGGGAATTACCGCTGCCCTACCCGGTTTGAATGCGTCTGACGGGCAACTACGTTTAACGTTTGGCCACGAGTCCATGACCGACGGATTCAACCTGCTTCCGGTACTATTGGGTATCTTTGTCATGAGCCAGCTCATCAAGGACACAGTGGAACTTAATAAAAAGGCGACCAGCATTTCTCTAAAATCCTCGCGTTTGTTTCCCAAGCTGAGCACCTGGAAAAAACATACCATCAACCTGTTTCGATCGTCTATTGTGGGAACATGGATCGGAATCCTCCCCGGAGTTGGAGCCAGCATTTCGTCCATGGTCTCCTATGGCATGGCTAAAGCATTTAGTAAGACGCCTGAAAAATTCGGCACCGGTCACGAAGAAGGTATTGTTGCGGCCGAAGCGGCCAACAATGCAAACGCCGGTGGAGCGCTTATCCCTTTGATCACGATGGGTATTCCCGGAGCACCCGTGGATGCCATATTGCTGGGGGCCATGATCATGCACCGAATTCAACCCGGCCCTCTACTTTTTCAAACAAACGGAGAACTCGTGTGGGCACTCATGGGTGGCTACCTGGTGGCTAATATCCTCATGTTTCTGGTCATGCTGTTTTCCACCCGGCTGGTGGCGCGCATCATCAACATTAACCGGGCATACCTGGTACCCATTATTTTCGTATTCTGCGTTATTGGAGCCTACGCACTGAGCAACCGAATCTTCGATGTCTGGTTAGTGCTGGCCTTCGGAGTAGTCGGTTTCTTTTTGGACCGCGCAAAATTTCCTCTGGGCCCCTTCGTCATCGGGTTTGTGCTGACTGCTTTTCTGGAGGAGAACCTCCGCTCCGGTCTACAATTGTCAGATGGCTCCTACATGCCGCTCCTAACAAGGCCTCTGTCCCTGGTATTTGTGCTGGTGGCGGTATTCTTTTTGATTCTACCCTTCTACAACGAATGGAATCGCAAACGTAAACAAAAGGCAGCCGGTTAATCACTGTACTACTTTCAATAAGTAACTACAATATAGTCCAAAAAATAATGCAAAGAAGACAGGGCATGAATCTTTCTACGAGGCAGCCTGACGCATTCTTTCATCCTTTTGTTCATACTCATCTGTAACGGACCGCTCGGCGATCGGTCCCTACCTCGGATTTTGTAATTTAGGTAGGGCGGTTTTGCCAAAACCGCCGGCAGTTTGTTACCCCGCAGAAAGAATCACGCCCAAGAAGACACTTCCAAGGTCTTGAGGCTTGAAATTCAGTCAATCGTGGAACAGACTCAGTCAGAAATTAGTCAGTCTCTTGTCAGCCCACATCTTAAGACAAACTCGTAGAACAGGACCCATCACCCCATGAAAAGCCAATATTTTAGCCTCCCATCACTGGCAAAATCCCTATTGGCAGCTGCTGCACTGCTGGTAGCCACGCAAGCCTATGGATATAAACGCGTCTATATCCATACCGATGCCGAGGAGGACTACCTGGCCCAGCGCTCGCCGGACAAACCCGAGTCGTATTACTTTTTTAAAGGGGTTCATTTCGGAGGCTACATTAGAGACAAGGGGTTGAAAAACACACCGTTTATCGATATCGCCAAGGGCATGGCACCCCATCTGGCGAAACAGGATTATTGGCCCGCCCAGAGCAAGGAGACCTGTGACCTCTTATTGATCGTGAGCTGGGGAACTACCAGTCCCCGTATGCACAGGGACATTTCCACTAGACTCTTCGATGATTACTACGATGGCGAGTATTACGATAATATCGCCGACCGGGATTATGACGAATCGGAATTCCGTTGGTATGGAAAGCAAAGAAATTCCAAGCTCCTCGGATTTTATCCTTACATCCGCAGAGATAAATTCACAGGGATATCTCCTTGGGAAGAATACGAACTTCGTGCAGCTATGCGGACCGAACGCTATTTCATAATCGTAACCGCCTTCGATTTTCAGGAGCTCATGAATAACAAGCAGTGGAAGCGTGTCTGGTCCACCCGCTTTAATATACGCTCACCGGGAATCAGCTTTCAGAATGCACATTTGGCTCTGAGTAAAGCAGGCGCTGATTACTTCGGTAAAAAATCGAAAGATCTGGAACACCAAAAAGCCGATCTGGATCCGGTGATTGCGGAAGTCGAAATCGGTGAGATCGAAGTCCTCGAAACCATCGACGTTCCAAAAGGCCATGGAATTCTAAATTCGCTCCGCATACCGGAATATAGACGATAAAATTTTAACCAAAGACAAAGCAACGTACTCAATCCTGGGTACGTTGCTTTTTATTTTAGAGCATTTAAATCATAAATTGACGCAAACAATGATGAAATCATTTGAATGTTCCAAAGATAGGTAGGGCTCGATCGCCGTACCGAGGAACGCAGGGACGACATCACCCAACCGCCCTACCTTTAAACGTGACAAGAAAAAGTTAAAATGTGCTAGCGTAGTGTATTTGAAGTTTCCTTACTATATGTTCAACAACGTTCCTTTCAGCCACTTGATCCGCCTGAGGTGGAACAGAATCGCTACGCGAACAGTTCCGAGGCCCATAGGGCCGACATAATCTGATGCTTTGCAGAACGGACCATTTCTCCTCAGTTTTTCCTGTTTTGGCGAAGCCAAATCCTGTTGCCGAAGGCATCTAGCGAAGCGATGTTTAAATTATAGAATTATTACTCTTACTTTTTGTTACACTACACTAGCCCATGACACCTGAAGAATTAGCTTCTATCACAAAGGTCATCAGTTCCCGGATCGGGGAGCTGACAAGCATTCTCGAAACCGAGACCGAGGACACCAAGCCAATCGAGCCGGATGTTTCAATCGGCCGCTTATCACGCCTTGATTCCATGCAGATGCAGCAAATGGCATTGGAGCAAAAACGACGTCAGGAAGCGGAACTTCAAAAACTGGCGGACGCCTTGAAGCGAATTGATGACGGGAGCTATGGCACCTGCATGATGTGCCGCCAGCCCATTGCAACCGCCCGGCTGAACGCACAGCCCGATGCCATCCTATGCATCCATTGCGCGCCCTAATTTTGAAAAGATCGCATAGCCGTTTTCCTACTACTTTACAAAGAGGTGCATGCGCTGCCA
>JAPUIL010000462.1 GCA_027297085.1 Verrucomicrobiota bacterium
GTAGCTGTAGTACCAATCCTGTATGTGGGTCGACCTATCGGCAACAGTACCAACTTCATTCAGAAAAATCTCATAGGGTGAATCGGGAATAGCTTCGTCCTCCTCTTTTTCCAAAGCCTTACTTGTCTTGGGAATTCCGTCGTCCAACCTATAAACCGTTACGGACTCGATAGCCATATCCACATGGCCGTTGCCATAAAACCAACCGCGCCAAAACCAATCCAGGTCAACTCCACTTGCATCTTCCATGGTCCTGAAAAAATCTGCCGGGGTCGGCCGCTTGAATGCCCAACGGCGAGCGTATTCTTTAAAAGCAAAATCAAACAGGTTGTGCCCTAAAATACTCTCCCTTAACAATTGTAACCCCCAGGCCGGTTTAGCGTAAGCCTGAAATCCGCGAGAAGTCAAATTGTCCGCCGCGGTCATAATAACGGGATCATCATCTTTCGACATGGTTTTGATCGTGCGACTATCCGCCAGTAGATTGCTTTCTTGCAAAACAGGATCCATGAGATTGCCCGCCCGGTAATCCATAAAGCTATTTAAACCTTCGTCCAACCACATCCACTGACGCTCGTCGTTGTTAATGATCATAGGAAACCAGTTGTGTCCCACTTCGTGAATAATCACGCTAATCACGTAACTACGGTGCGTAGCGGAATAAGTTTCTTTCTCATCAATATCCTTTGAAGTTTGGAAAGAAATCATGGGATATTCCATACCTCCTTCAGCGCCCCAAGCCGACCAGGCAACCGGATACGGATAAGGGTATACATTTTCCGAATACACGCGAAGTGCCTGCGCCACCGCCTCCGTTGAATACCTTTTCCAGAGTGGAATAGATTCATCGGGGTACACACTCATAGCCATCACTGTTTTACCTTCCACTTCAACTCCCATGGCATCCCAAATATATCCGCGAGAGGCACCGAATGCAAAATCCCTCACCTGCTCTGCCTTGAACACCCAGGTCTTTTTACCACGTGCCTTTCTTTTAAGGTTATTTTCGGCTTCTTCAGGTTCAACAATTAACACCGGCTTTTCACTCGTCCGCGCTTTCAGTAAACGATTCCGCAGGGTGGAACTCAAAATATCTTCCGCATTCACCAATTCTCCGGTAGCAGCGACTATAAAATCTTCAGGCACCGTGATACTCACTTCAAAGCTTCCAAACTCGAGGGCAAATTCCCCGTGACCAATGTACGGTTTCACCTGCCACCCTTGTTGATCATAGTAAGCGCACATACGTGGATACCATTGGGCTACATGATAAACATAGTCTTCCACTTCCTTTAGCTTACGTTTTCCGTGACGAAAACTCAGAGCTTCATCCTGAATAGTAAAGCCCCACTCAACTTTGAATGAAAACGAATCACCGGGCCTCAAGGGTCGCTGCAAATCGATCCGCATGTTCGTATTCACCACCGTGTAATTCAGTGCGTTGCCCTGCAAGTCCGTGACCGAGTTCAATTCATACCCACCTTCAAATTCCTGGCTATAGAGAAATGAACGAAAGTTTTCGAATTCAACTTCCCTTGGCTTGTTATCGTCTGGTTCCAGATTTATCGCCTGGGTACTGCGTTGACGTTTGGAGCCCTGCGCCAGTGCATTCTGATCGAGCTGCACCCATACATAGGGAAGAGTGTGAGGAGAGTGATTCAGGTATTCCACAGTTTCAGAACCAGTGATACGGGAATTTTTTTCATCCAATTCAACCGCAATCTTGTAGTTTGCTTCCTGCTGCCAATAATCCGGTCCGGGTGCGCCGCTAGCTAATCGAACTTCACTGGGGGTCGGAAGCAAAGGTGCAATCTGCTCAAAAACCCTATCCTTATCGCCAAGGGCTGAAATAGTGCTGAAGCAAAGGAAGAGTGCAAAAATCTGTTTCATAGGCTTAGGGTAATTGTAGTCTGAATTAAAACTTTTAAGCGCCCAAACCGGTAAATGTCCATCAGAACCCTGCATTTTCTTAAGGAATGAGAACAGGCTCTCAGTTATTTTTACTGGAAGAAAGGCATGGTTCTAGAAGTATTCACGATGCAGAGGACCGAAGTTCTGAATACACAGGCATTTGGACACGACTCGGATGTGGTCACTAGAACCATTCCTTCTTGTTTTTGAAGCCAATGTGTCTCTAAGTATTTCCATGCACTTTTCTTGCATTCAGTTATTTAGGAATCTTGCCTGCACTTTAATCTTCCTGTCCAGCAACCTTGGGGTGGTATACGGACACGATCTGTTTTTGCGGCCCGAGGCTTATAGGATCGATCCCAAGGATGCAGTAAAGATTCTGGTGTTCGATGGAACGTTTGATGAAAGCGTGTATCCTGTCCCGAGAGGAAGTGTAGACAAATTGGAAATGAGCGGATCCCATGATCGGATCACTCTGCCCATCGACAGCTGGGAACGTGTTAGATCAGGTTCGAAAATCTGGCGGGCAACTCAGAAAACTGCAGGGATTCTTGGTGGCACAAATTTAACACATACCAGCTCGTTTGTCGTAACGCCCTCCACTGAAGGCAGCCATACGATTGTTTTAACTCTGTACGAATTTCGCGTAGCACTCAGCCTGGAAGACTTTACCGGATACCTTAGAGGTGAGGCAGCAAACGAAATGGATTTATCCATCTACGGTTTCAGCAATCCAACCGAATCCATAAAGGAACGATTCACCAAGGTTGCTAAAACCATTGTTCACGTCGGGGATAAGCTCAGTGACGATGTTACTAAACCACTTGGTCTATTGGTGGAAATTGTTCCTATGAGCAACCCGGGCACAGCTAAAAAAGGTGACACCCTGGAATTTCAAATCCTGGAAGAAGGAAAGCCACTCATCAATCAATCCGTGGTCGTAGGTAGAAAGATGGGATTCTTCAAGGATAGCGATAGCTCAAAGATTGTTTTGCATAGTAACGACAAAGGTATTGTATCTTTGCCGATTACTCATCCAGGAGTCTGGTGGTTGAAATTCATTCTGCTTCAACCAGCGCCCGAAGACGATGCTATGGATTTTTTCTCTAGGTGGAGTTCTCTTACTTTTGAGGTTAATTAATTAAAGAAATTAATGTGAACAGTAATTCCCGTCGCGACTTGAAGTCGTTCAAAAAAAGCACCAATGCCAATATTTGAAAGAAGTCAGTGGATTCCGAGACCCATAGATGAAGTATGGACCTTTTTTGCTGATACAAGCAACTTGAAGGAGATTACGCCTTCATCCAAGTTTTTGGAAATCCTTACCCAAAACCTCGATTCCATGCACGAAGGTCAACAAATTGAGTACAAGATTCAAATGCTACCCTTAATAAGACGTCGGTGGGTAATGGAAATCGCTGAGTACTCTTACCACCATTTTTTCGTCGAAGAACAATTATCCGGACCGTTTCGATTTTGGCACCACCGCCATCAATTCGACGCCAAGGATAATGGTGTTTGGATGATTGACAAAGTAAGTTTCCAATTTCGGTTTGGGAATTTGGGGAAATTGGCTTTCAAAGCTTTTGTCTACAAACGACTGGAAGATCAATTCGACTATCGCGCTTCCTATATGGAGGAAAAGTTTGGAGCATCGCCGGCACGAAAATCTGGTTCAGTCTGAATGATTCCCAGCAGCGCGGCTTGTATTTATTAGATGGGTTCCACCCGCATTTCTCACGGAGCTGAGATGTTGGGCTTGACGACCGAGAGGCGAGGGCGCGCACATCCGGTGAGAATTGCGGGCTAGATATCTGTCATTGCAAAGGAAAAGGCGCAGGCACACCTTAGACAGATATCTATTCCACCATCCAAAACTCAGGATCTATGCCCCAAGTCGTTTCTTTGTTCAAATCCGCCACCTTACTCACTTTCTTTATTTTAGGTTTCAGCGCCCTTCAAGCAGAGGATATCAAGCGCGCAATTCAAAAAACCATAGCTTCGCGTTCCTCCGAATACATTGAGCTCGCCCATAGAATCTGGGAGCTGGCCGAACTAGGCTACCTTGAACACCAAAGCTCAGCATTATTGAAGGGTAAGGCCGAGGCGGCGGGATTTAAAATTGAGAGCGGAGTGGCGGACATTCCCACTGCCTTTGTGGCCAGTTATGGTAAGGGCAAACCAGTTATCGGAATCATGGCCGAATTTGATGCGTTGCCTGGACTGTCCCAGAAAGCAACAACCAAGCGGGATCCACGCATAGAAGGTAAGGCCGGACACGCCTGCGGCCACCACCTCTTCGGAACCGCTTCACTCGCTGCAGCTCTGGCAATTAAAGACCAGATCGCTTCCGGAAATCTTAAAGGCACTATTCGGCTCTATGGCACCCCAGCCGAAGAAGGAGGATCCGGAAAAGTCTA
>JAPUIL010000463.1 GCA_027297085.1 Verrucomicrobiota bacterium
CTTTAAAGTAATGACTCTACCGCGAGCATCGGTAACTTCAATCTTGGCTTGGGCAGGAGCTGGTTCAGCTTTCTCAACGACTAAGGACTCCTCATTCTTGCCGCACCCGCTGAAGCCGATCACCACAATCAAGGTGAACACGACTAGCAGGGAAGTGTGCCTTTGGCAGTTCATTGTCAGCGATGCTGGCCCTAATACGGATTTTTCCAATGATTAAAAGCGACGGTTGCGAAAATCGTAATATTGAAATGGATGAAGGGTTGTCAAATCGCTCTGAGGCTTTCTAGGATGCCATTTTTTTACAATGAGTGCTTCACCGGTTATCTTCAACAACACAGTTATTCGCGACGGGCATCAATCCCTGGCCGCAACCCGCATGACAACCGAGCAGATGCTGCCTGCTCTGGAAATGCTCGATAGCCTCGGCTTTGGGTGTATCGAAACCTGGGGTGGGGCAACCATTGATGCCGGGCTCCGCTTCCTGAACGAGTTTCCTTTCGACCGGCTCGATGCTATCCGCAAGCGAACCAAACCAGTCGCTTCAAAAGACGATAACGGAAACATCCGTCAATACGGCATCACCGTTGGCGGCACCACCCACCAGGTCACCGTCGAGGAGCTGAGCTAAGGACTCTGCATTTCTGGAGAATACCGGTTTTTTAAATACACCTCGGGGTCTATTGACGGATAAAATGTCGAAATGACAACGGCTGGCTAAAAAGACCACTCAAGATCTAAAATCAAAGACCCGAATGGTTCGATGAACATTGACTCGCAAGTTACAGTCCGGAAGTCGATCGATGACTTAGGTCCATTGGCAGCCTTCCGAAAACTTATCGCGGATAACGATGCGCTGATCCGCAGCGATTCCTTGGATATCGGACGGAATATTGTGTCTGAACGAACTGCGATTTACACGGAACTTGTTCGGCATTGGGCACTGAAACAGTATTCGCTACATGGATACGACAAGCCGTTTGCTGTGGTTGCACTTGGTGGAACCGGGCGAGGAGAGATGACGCCCTATTCGGATACGGATTTTGCTTTTCTGTTCGAAGGTGCTCTCGAAGGTAATTCGTTTCTTCTGGAACTTCAGGATCAGGTGGTGCAAAGCGATTGGTTCGAAAAGCAATACGGCTTTTATTGCGAGGCGCTTCCGTTTTCGCTCGACGACGTTCCCGATCTTGAGGGCAAGCAGCTAAATTCTTTCCTCGATATGAAAGCGGTTTTCGATCCTGACGGTTTGACCGAAACCTTTCGGGAACGTATCCGGGCGACTTACGATCCGTTTGAGCATTTTCTGCATGTGCGTGAATTTTGGATAGAGGAATGGGAAAAGGCTTCCCGCAGGAGTGAAGATCTGGACCGGTTCGATATTAAAAATGATGGGCTTCGAATCTTTCTCGCCGGAATCTGGACGCTGTCTGGCAAGAGCTTTTGTCATAGTCAGGAGATTTATGAATTAATTGAAGACCCACGCGATTTGGAAGCGTATAACTTTCTCTTACGCATTCGGGCCTTTGTTCACAGTCGTCGGCAGGGAGAACCCAAACACAGTGCTACCGGAAATCATCCGGAAGATATTCTGGATTTTGATGACTTTATGTCCTTTGGTGAATTGGCGGGTGGCGATGCCGAGCAGGCAACGCGATTCGAAATGGGAAACGAGGTGCGCTCGCGTTTGTTGTCAGCCCGGCGCCGGATCGCCGTTTTTGCCAAGAGCGTTATCCGCCAGGAACTTCGGCAGGGTAGGGTTGCAAGCAAGAACAACTCAATTGTCTATGGATTGGGCGGGCTTCGTACCGCTTCTGCGAATATGCCCACAACGGACGGGGAAAAAAGCCGATCGGCCTTATCGTTACTGCTTGCTTCTTTACACTACGAAGTGCCGGTTGACCTCATGTCATTCCAGGGCACCTTTCAAAACGCCGGAGACTGGTTGGTCCGCGTTCCTGAGTTGTCCTCCTTGTTTTACGAATCAAACGGGAGCCTGGCCGATACCTTTGAATTTCTATCTCAGATTGACGGTACTCTTGACCGATTGTTTCCAGGTTATGCCCGTTTTGAGACTTCTTTGGATAGACGTGTAATGACCGAACAGAAATCGTTGCGTGGTAAACTTCAGCGCGAGAAGTTACTCGCACTTGACCGCTTCCTAAAGGAGGGCCGGGAGATCCTGAAAGGAGCACTTTCCAGGAACACGCATTCTCCCTTTTACGAGGAATTGAGCATCGGGGTTGAAGCGGCGCTTCTCGATGCCGATCACATTGCAGCAATCAAGTTGGCGCTAACAACCAAGCGGCTTCCGATAACGGACTATGAACGATCCCTCCGTGATGATGAGTCGGTGAATATCTACCAGCGATTTGCATCCGGTCTCTCCGAAATTTCGCTTGAGGATTACTTTAAACCCTTTGTGAGTGAAGCCAGGTTTTCGGAGTCCTGCATTGAGATTGGTACTTTCCTGATCGCGAATCGACGTGCCTTTAAGGAGTATGCGCTTTCCGGATTAAACGATGCCCAACAAGCAAAGAATTTTGTGGAACTATGTGGCGATGAAAACCGTTTGCGCGCCTTATTTATTTTTACTTGCGCCGATCGTACCGAATGGGGTTCGGAGATAACGCATCCGGATCGCTGGTTTAACATTAAGGAACTGTATGGTAAAGCCATGGAAATCTTTCAGCCCTTTGTTGATCCAACTGGAGCCTTAATCGCATCGGGTTATTCGCCTGAGGAGCTGAAAATTCTGAAAGATTTCGGCAAGGATTTCTTTGAGGGCCGCTACCGTGGCTATGCCAACAAATTCGGATCACATTTACTGCGGCTGGCCGAAGAGCCTGACTTCAATGCATCCAAAGTTGCCTTACTCCGGGATGGTGCTTCCTTTATCCTTGGCCTGGCTGCCCGTGACTTCCGCGGCTTGGCTGCCACGATCAGCGGGGAGCTGTGGCAACAAGGTGTTGGACTGCGGCAAGCCCACTTTTTTTCCTCTTCACACCATGGGTTGGCTCTCGATTTCTTTCACCTGGAGGCGAAAGGAAAACCCTTCCCGGAGAATTTAACCGAACTTATTCAGGAAGCCATCATCAATCGTCTTCACATTAAGGAATCGGATGGCAAAGAACTTCCTCCTCTTTCCGGGACGATAACGTTTAATGAATGGCGGCCCCATCAGTACTGCCTTCGCTTCGAAGGGATCCAGGAAAACGATGCAATCATCTACACGCTGACCTACAAAATGTACCGGCACCTCAAAGCTAACATCTTTGGCCTCACTGCCCATTCCGCCCGCAGCAAAGCGTTTGTGTCCATCTACCATAACCTGCCGGAAAACCTGACCCCCGAGGAAGCAAAACGATTAGTGGAAACACAATTCTGAATCTTGCCGCATCTCAATCCCCCTAAAACCAAGCATAACAAAAACATGCAGCGGACCCCTGACCCTCCAGCGAGCTGGAGTTGCGGGGCGGATGTGCAGAGCCAAGCGATAAACTCAGACCAGGATCGTACTAGCTGAGTTTACGGACCTTTCCTAGGGAGTGGGCGTCTTGTCTTGAAAGGAGGACCAATTTGCCAGGAGGGCCTCCAGCACTGTGTTGCCGACTGTGTAGGCGGCTTCTTTGGCGGGGATGCTGTCGGCGGGGTAGCTGGCGGTGGTGCTCCAGACCGCTTCTTCGCCAGGGGGTGGGGTGGAGAAGTTGCTGGCAGTTCTTAAGACCAGGATCCGGTTTGTATCAACCAATCCGGTACGGGCCATTCGGTGGAGGGCGGTAAGCGTACCGTTGTCTTCCATATTTGTAGTGACAAAGTTGCCTTTGCCGCCGGTGTGGAGTTTCATCCAGTTATTGGCCCAGTCGTTGAGCAGGTTCCCGTGCCAATAGGTGCTGGAGCCTAAGGTATCGCCGATTAAAACCTTGGGTGGCCGGGTGGCTTCAGGTTTTCCTTCAAATTGCTTACGGAATGCGGCAATTTCCGGGTCGTCTCCTAAATCAATGTCTTTGGTGATACTGTAAGCCCAATCAACCAGGCCTGGATTTAAGCGGTATGCAATGGTGTCGACGGTCCAACCATCTTCTAGTGTATCCGGCTTTTTGGCGCCCAGAGCTATAAATCCGTAAGCCCAATCATCGGGAATTTCCCGCGCATCAATCTCGTAGGCAAGGTCGCCATCAACTACCCAGTTGGCCCAGATGGCGTCGCCCAGGGACGCGTCGGCCGGATCGGCGCCGCCAATTCCGGCGATGATCCAATAAGCTTTTGAAAAATCAAACCGTGGATCCATACCCAGCGCCATAACACTGGCAGTGGCGTTGGTGACGCCTCCTCCGGTGCAGGTCAAAAGAACACCGTCATTTCGGAGGTAAAGGTCGTGTAATCCCAGCGGGAAATCCAGCTTCTGGTCAAAATTTCCTCGCTCGACCCAGAATTGCATTTCGCCCGGTGCATCACCGGTATCTTCTCCATTTTCAAACATGGTTACGATCACCGCTTTGATCGGAATTTTGGTTGCCACCTTGCTTCCCGAATTGGAAACCTGGCAACCCCAATTTAACAGGAAGGATAGGAAGAAAAATATTATCAGGATGCGTTTCATGATCGGAAAATTTTTTGAATGAAGACTTGTGGCAATTAAAAACTGGCCGTTTGGTGGATCAAGGGCGATTCGCCGTTGATGCGAGTCATATCACCCTTCCAGGCGCTTCGGATTAAAGTCCACCAGTAAGCCGATCAAAGTGTGGGGAATCAGCAGTAATATCAATGGAACCAGGCAAGCGGTTGATGATTGGGAAAAAGAAAAGCCGGAGTACATGTTCCATATGAACCAGATTGCCAGGGAAAAGACGGCCAAAAAGGTGAGGAAATTCGTCTTTTGAAAGTAGAAGGACAGGTTTTTTAACAAACCACTGCCGTCATAGATCTGCCCACGGGCCTCTGGGATATAGGCTGGTATACGTGCCATATGGCGAAGAGAATGAAGGATCAGAAAAT
>JAPUIL010000464.1 GCA_027297085.1 Verrucomicrobiota bacterium
GCAAACAGGTTCTTCAACCGTTTTTCCCGCCTCGATACCCCCCGGCCAAAAGGCAAAGGCTGGAACGCAAACACCGCCGTTATACAGGTAACGTTTTCTGCCTTTAAACTCACCAGCCTCTCCATAATAAACGCCACCGTAAGGATTGTATTCCGGTTCCGGTATTCCAGTTCCTTCCGGACCGTTGTCGGAACAAAAAAAGATCAGGGTGTTTTTCTCGATTCCCAAATCTTGAAGCGTACGACGGAGGCGACCGACTTCATTATCGATGGAGCTTATAGAACCGAGGTAATGCTGGCGCCCCAAAGGCTGGTTTGGATATAATGCACGCAATTCTTCTCCGGCCCGAGTAGGTGAGTGAGGACCATAAAACCAAATGGTCGCCATGAAAGGTTTATTATTTGCCGCCGCGTCGTCCACAAATTGGATGGCCCGATCCATCATGATCTTTTCTGTAGAGCCTTTCCAGGCCTCCTTGATCTCCGTTCCGTTGGACCAGAAATGGACACGGTGCTTCGGAATCCTCAGATCGGTTTCGTCCAAAGGATCCCAGGTAGCGACGTTGGTTTCAGTTGTGAAAGTGGTGTCATAATTATGTTCCCAAGGCGGTGCGTAACGCTCAGCTGTTGTATCCGGATTTGGGCCGGAAAGCTTGGGGTCTTTAGTCATGGTGCCCAAATGCCACTTACCAAAGTGACCTGTGGTATACCCCTGGGACTTTGCGATCCGGGCCATATTGATCTCACCTTCCGGCAGCTTGCCCACATTGACATTGATCATGCCGAAACGCATACAATGCCGCCCTGTTTGCACACAAGCACGCGTTGGGGAACACACCGGCCCAACGCTGTAGAATCGAGTAAATCGAATACCATCGGCAGCCATACGATCGAGATGCGGCGTCTGCACCAACTCATTGCCGTTAAAACCAACATCTCCAAAACCCAAGTCATCAGCCATGAGAAAAATGATGTTTGGTTTCGCGCTTGTACCAAGCGTCGCACTAAGCGCAACAAATACAGACAATAGTATTCTTTTCATAAATAGGCTTTTAGAAATCACCCAAATATTTCACATAGGCAAAATACGCACTGGTTCGATTTCCATTGGTTTCGATAAATGCGGTCTCAAGTTTGACAGGCCCCGGCAACAATCTCGTTCTGAAGCTTATCGAGTCAGCGCCGGATACAATTCTCCGGGATTCTTCAAATTCACCCACTCGTATCCAAGCTTCTTCCGCCTTAATTGGCAGTGCTGCTTCCTGGGGGAACTGACTCAGGCGAAATTCATAATTCCCACTGCGCTCCACTTCCAGCAACCAGGGACTTTCCATTCCCTCCAATTTAGAAACTTTCTTCTGATTGGTGACCGGGTTTCCAAAAGGCCAGACATACCATTCCTGCGCTGATAGCGCCAAGGGGTTCTCAGCAGGATTTCCTACATGATTACGAACCGGCGTCTTCAAACGTGGCTCCACATCATGCCACCACGCGGAGTATTCTTTTCGAAGCCGATCCACCACCAATGGATACTTTTCCGCCACATCAAAACTTTGCGATGGATCCGACTCTATTTCGTAAAGCTCCACTCCATTAACCAAACGCCATTGTTCGGTCATTACAACCGACTCCCTCCAGGGTTCGGGAGCAAAACGAAAAAAGACGCCGCCTTGATATTGCCGTATCATGTAACGTTCCTCCCAATCTCTATCCTCACCTCGTAGTAATGGCACGATCGAACGACCGTCGAGAGGTCTCCCTTGTTTAGGTGTTAAATCGCATAACTCAACCAAGGTTGGCATCCAATCGTAGTGAGCAGTTAGTTGAGCGACATCCCGACCGCCAACAAAACCATTGCCATCCTCTCGCGGCCAATAAACGAAACACGGAACCCGATGACCTCCATCGTAGATCGAAGCTTTCTTCCCTCGCATACCGGCATTAAAACCAACAACCGGTAAACCATCCGGATTACTGGCTGCCTTTATGCCCGCAGAAGTTCCATTGTCGGTCATGTATATGAGTAGGGTGTCCTTTGCGATTCCCCAATCGTCCAGCTTTTCACGAAGCCGCCCCACATTCTCATCGATATTTGCAATCATACCGAAAAACTCAGGAGTCGGCACATTCGGATTATTTCGATAAGGAGCCGCATATTTTTCCTCCACAATAAACGGACTATGTGGAGCATTAGTGGGAATGTAGCAGAAGAAGGGCCTACCCTGATCCGCATTTGTCTTTATGAATTCAAGCGCGTTCTCGAACCAGACATCGGTGCAATAACCCTCAAATTTTTCATACACACCGTTGCGTTCATAATGATCATCAAAGTAATCGTTTCCCCAATAGTCGGAAATCTGAGTCAGACCCCCACAACGGTGCCATAGGGTATATTCAAATCCCCGGTCCTGCGGACGGTGAGGATAACTATCTCCCAAATGGCATTTCCCGAAAATGCCGGTAGCATAGCCGCTATCCCGAAACACTTCCGCCATGGTCACTTCGTCGATGTGCAACATGGTTCGGCCGGAGGACGTGCGCCAGGCCCCGGTTCTTGAAGCATTGCGACCTGTCATCAAAGAAGCTCGGGAAGGTGTGCAGAAATGACTAACATGGTAATCTGTCAATCGCACGGATTCAGCATAAAGTTTATCTATGTTCGGCGTCTTGATATCAGGATTTCCATGACAGGACAAGTCACCATAGCCCTGGTCATCCGTGAGAATCAAAATAACATTTGGGTGTTCTGTCCCGATCAGAACAGATTCGAATAGCAAGAGAGAGATGACAAAATGAGTGAATTTCATGCTGACCTATTAGCCTGATATATATATGTAACTACAAATCCAAATGGAACTCTATCTTCCTACCAAAGTTAACGGCACTGCGAGGACGCAGTGGCCCTACAGTCCAGGAATAATGGGTAGGGCAATCGCGTCCTCGCGATGCCGTTGTATTCGATGGAAATTGGCCATTATTTTTCAATATACTCTGAGAATTATTTAGTTAGCAACTGACTAAACTTTCGACCGTTTTCCCGCAGACGTTCCACCGTCGGTTTGCTCAATAATCCCATACGCTCAAAGGGAATTTGTTCAAAGCCAAGTTTTAGTGCAGGTGATCCCGGCTTCAGTCGAAAGTTAAAATTCTCCAGGTCCTCGAACATTGGGTCGGATGCGACACTGTTCCGATCCTGACCAGCGGCCTGACGTTCCTTCAACCACTTCTTCGAGCCCGATAAATCACCTGCGGCGTAAAATAGGTTGTTGTCTCCCCAATGTACGTCGACCTTACCGATGAAGAGTGTGTTGTCTCCCGGGTGCATAATAATGTTTCGGCTGACGCGCGTGCCCTTACTCCCTTTCTCCTGAAGCGGATCCAGGGATGTAACTGAACCTACCGCACTGGATCCCCAATTGAGTATCATGTTGTTTTCAAAAGCGTTCTCATGCTTGAGGTTGGTGCCACTGTAATTGCCGTTGCCGATACCGATCAATATATTCCCGTAGAAAAGCGATTCATATTGCTCATCATCATTACGAAACATTCCGGGTCCAGCCGCAGTAGAGTGGACAATGTTGTAACGAAAAGTATTGCCGATGGTTCCAGACAAGTAGAGTGCATTTCCATCGCCTCCATCCCCCATGGCGGAATTGATCTCGTTGTATTCAATAATGTTTCCGCGGCTATGAGCATAATCGAGGCAACCCTTGAAAGTATCCGGTTTACCTCCAATTTCCTCCCAGCGCATGATCCGCATGATTTCCCGCAAGTCCGGGAATGCAGTGGGAAAATCCGGGAAGTCCTTAAACTTCCAGCCGAAGAAACGGGGGCGTACTCCTGAAACAACGATCGCGTCGTAGGAGGTATGGTGAATGTAGTTGTGGCTAATTGTGTTATGTCCGCTCTGAAAAACAAAAATGGCCAGGGCATGAAACCACAAGCGGCCCACTCGTGAGATCTCGTTGTTGGTGACAATGTTGTTCTTGTTTACGTCCTTAGTGCCAGGACCGTAGCCGCAGAGAAGGATGCCAGTATAACCAAGATTATCCAGCTTGTTGCCCTCAACGCGGTTGTTCTGAGAATAGAGGTCGAGGCGGATACCGGTGCCAGCGCTATTGAGGAAGGTGCATTCGCTGATCAAACAATTTTCTGCACCTCGAAGGCGGATATAGGCATTGCCTTCATCAAACATCTCCCAGTCGTGCTGAACGCCACGGCTGTCCTTCCGTAGCACCAATCGTTTGCCATGTTTAAACGTCAGTCCTTTAACCTCTATTCCCCTTACCGGGACATCATTCTGACCCCATTCATCGTTATCGCCATCCACTCGGATATACTCAGTCAGCGTAGGAGCCACGATGCGTTG
>JAPUIL010000465.1 GCA_027297085.1 Verrucomicrobiota bacterium
GGAGCCATTTCATGGGCCAGGTTGCTTAACGGACAGCCTTTTTCCATTATAGATGGGTCTTCTTCCACCATCCCCTTCATGTCTATGAGAAGCTTTTTCAGATCTTTGATCGGATTTATTGAGTTAGACATAGGTTTAACCCAATGATTCAGCATCTCGGTGCTGATTACTTCGTCAACTACTGCGTAACCCAACTCGCTCTTTCCTTTAAAGTGATGAAAGAGAGCTCCCTTGGTCACACCGGCTTTCTCCACGATCTTGTTCAGGCTCACACCCTGAAACCCATGCAAGTGAATTTCTTCCATGGCGACATGGAGGATCTTCGCTCGGGTTTCTTTGGGTGCTTTGACGTGTGGAGACATGATTTTTAATAAAGTTGCCCCGATAAAACCGACCAGTTGGTATGTTGTCAAGCTTCAAGATCATTTTTTTATATACCCACAGAAAATCTGACTCCTGCCGGATGAATAGACCTTGTGGATTGAGATTCTGGCTCATACTGCTTATAGCAATGAATGTAGTCGCTCTGTTTCTAAAAGCTCCACAGATTGGCGCCGTTAAAACTCGGCTGGCGAAGTCGTTGGGCGAGGAGGGGGCGTTACAGGCTTACCGTCAGCTGGTAGAATTTCTTCTGACCCGGTTGGGAAACGCGGCTTCAATTCATGTTCATTACACTCCGGATTTTCGGCAAATAATGGAGGACTGGCTGGGAGATGAGTACCAATATAGCTTGCAGGTTGGAGCTGACTTAGGTGCGAGGTTGATTCATGCTTTGGAGGAGGAACTAGCGTTTGATGCAGACAGACTGATCTTTTTAGGTGGGGATTGTCCTTTTGTGGATCAAGTCCGATTGGATTGGGCGTTCAGGTGCCTCGATCAGCACGATGTGGTCTTGGGCCCAGCGATGGATGGCGGATACTATTTGATTGGGATGAAGGAGAAGATTCCGGCACTTTTTCAAAATATTCCCTGGGGAACCGAAACCGTTTTGCAAACCACGCTTGATACCTGTGCTCAGCTCAACCTGAGTGTTTCCCTGCTGCCCGAGGAATCGGATGTAGACGATTTAGCCGGTTGGGAATCGGCGCGGGACTTCATGGCGAATCTATAATACCGGGTTCGGTTACCTGGCTAGATGCGAAATGGAACTTTAACGGCATCAAGTGCTGACTTGCGAAACCCCTTTCAAAGTAATCGTGGTTTGCGGATCTTAAGAGCTGACCGACTCCTTTGCTCGCCGCTTGTTCATAGCCCTCATTTAAAAGAGTAATGGACTCGATTTTCCACTTCGACTCTTTCGTAAACCGAATCTTTAGGTCTGTATCTGAGTTGTTTTGTTTTAAGAATAGCTGGCCTATAGATTTTTCTCCGAAGTTATAGCGGTTTCTAATTCTTGATCTGAAAACGATCTGGTTCATCTGCAAAGCCTCCATCCAGATTCCAAATAATTCAGGATCGCTGGGCCGCGCTCGGCCGTCTCCCAGTACCCGGCATCTTGTGGTTAGAATTAGAAATTGTTGAAAGGAATCCAAGGCTTCCAGGTCGATTAAGTTGCCGGTCCATATCCATATGTCCAAACTTCGTAGGTAGGCCTGGGTATTTTCATCCGATAGCTCGAGGGCGGTTTGCCAGTCTTTTTTCACGAGCGCTTTTTGGTCGCTCTTAAAGGTGGAGCTCGGATTATCTTGAAAGTAAAAAAGCAACACGATTCCTAAAACTGCGATTGGAATTAGCATAATCGTCAGAGTTTGCCGCGGATCGGAGCGCGTCATTTTACTGGAAAACGGTGCCATGGGGTAAAAGGCAGCCTATTATAGAAGGGTAGAATCTCAACGCTTTCTTTCTGATTCGCCACTATTCAGGCGGTAGAACCTGTCCCACAATTATTTGGACAAAGCGGAACCAAAGCCCATTGTTGCGGGTATTAGACAACAGTCTCGAATAGATGATTAGAAAACTGGGAAAAGTCGGAGTGGCTGCTGTAGAGGAGCTGGGTCAGTTGACCCTATTCACTGTCCAATCACTTTTTGCCCTGGCGGGCCAACGCTACCGCGCTGAAAAGTTGATACGAGCTGTCTACGAAATCGGTGTCCGTTGTGTGCCGATTATACTGATTGTAGGTTTGTTTACCGGTCTGGTTCTGGGTCTACAGTTGTATTACGTGCTGTCTCGCTTCAGTTCCGAAACCTTGTTGGGCCAGGCGGTTTCCTTAACCACGATTCTGGAGATCGGACCGGTCTTTACTGCCATCATGGTTGTAGGTCAGGCCGGTTCCGCGCTTTCGGCCGAGCTTGGAATCCAACGCAACGCCGAGCAGATCGATGCGTTGCACACGATGCGCATCCGCTCCCTGGGTTTTCTGGTGTCACCTCGCTTGTGGGCCGCTCTGATTTGTTTTCCCATTCTGACTGCCTTTTTTGATTGGGTGGCCATTTTTGGCGGCCATCTTACCGGAGTAGAGTTACTGGGTGTCGATGGCGGAGCCTATTGGAACCGGCTCTACGACGAAATAACTTTTACTCATGTTCGAGATGGTTTTATCAAAGCATTCACCTTCGGGTTCCTCACAACAGCTGTGTGCTCTTTCAACGGGTATTTTACCCACAAGCTTTCCGATGTGCCTGGCGCACGCGGTGTTTCCCAAACGACTACCCGTGCCGTGGTCTATTCCAGTATCGTGATATTGGCGGCGGATTATTTGATAACCTCGTTCCTTATCCAGACATGAGTGCATCCCAATTATTGATACAGAGTTTGTCGAAGCGGTTTGGTGACCAGATAGTGCTGGATGCGATCGACCTGGAGATTCCCTTGGGCAAACACACCACCTTGATCGGCCGAAGTGGAGTTGGAAAATCTGTGTTCCTGAAATGTATTGCCGGGTTGCTCGAACCGGATGCGGGAACCATCGCCCTGGACGATGCTGTCACACCTGTGCCCCATTGCAGTTATCTATTTCAGCAGAACGCGTTGTTCGACTCAATGACCGTGTTCGATAACGTGGCCATGCCCCTAAGGGAAAAGGAAAAAATTTCACGTAAGGATTTGGAGGATCGCGTATTTACCATGCTGGAGCAACTCGACTTGCAGGATGCCGCCCACAAATACCAGGCTGAAATTTCGGGGGGCATGCAGAAACGCGTGGCTCTGGCCCGGGCGCTGATCACCAAACCGGAAATTATTTTGTTCGACGAACCTACCACAGGGCTCGATCCCGAACGCAAGTTCAGTGTATTCGAAATGATACGACAGTACCGGCAGCAATTCGGATTTACTGTGATCATGGTCAGTCACGATGTTCCTGAAGTATTCAAGATATCTGATCACGTTGCCTGGCTTGACCAGGGCAAAATTGCTTATTGGGGAACTTCAGAATCATTGCTCTCCGATCCACCTTCCGGCCTGACGTCATTTATTAATCCTCAACTCGCCTAGCCCTAATGTTTCAAACGCCATCCAGGGAGCAGATTTTATTAAAATTAGCCGTGCGCGATTCGAAGTGTGATATCCAATTATTACCTTCCTGCAGAAGCGGTATTTCAACAAAGCTCCTTGTATGGCTATTTCCGACCTGTGCGCATAGCTTCGTTCCAGCCTGCAAGCGACTTGGTCACGTAGGGAACTACGCTCTCCCGCGTTCACTTGCAAACCGCGCCTTCCGCCGTCGCCCAAGGGCTATGGCGAGACACGTGCTCTACAACACATCTCGAAATTTTTAATCATCAGGAGAAATTTTTCATGAACTCTAAAAAACTCGAAATCTTTGTGGGGACTTTTGTTCTGGTTGGCTTGGTTGCCATCCTTTATCTGGCACTCCAAGTCGGCAGTAACCGTTGGGCTGGTGACTATTATAGCCTGCATGCCCGTTTCCTGAATGCAGGGGGTCTCAATGAAGGTAGCGCTATTCAAATTGCCGGGGTGAAAGTGGGTACTGTTGGCAGTATTACTTTGAACCGCGAGCAGATGGTAGCTATGGTCGAATTGAAACTACCGGTCGACCTGGTTTTGGATGACGATACCATCGCGTCTATAAAATCCACCGGCCTCATAGGTGACAAGTATCTCAGTCTCAATCCCGGAGGTTCGGGGCTGCCGCTGGAGCCGGGCGAGGTGATTGTCGATACTGAATCATCGATTGATATTGAAGACCTTATCAGTCGCTTTGCTTTTGGCAGCATTGATGACGAGTCTTAACGCCTTCAGGAATTATTCAGTAATTGAAATTATTTTAGTAAGCTTCCTTATTCAATCACGACCAAACTGACCAAATGCTTCGTAATCCCTCCTTAAAATATGTCCTATTCTTCGCCGGAATATGCCTGTCGTCAATTAGCATCTCGGCACAGGAGAAGCCTGAGGTTAAACTGAAAAATACCATCGAAAGTGTAATCGATGTTCTTTACCAGCCGGATCGATCCATTACGGTGGAAACAAAACGAAATCAGGTGCTCGAGTTGCTTAACCAGAGTTTTTCTTTTGACATCCTGATTCGGCGTACACTAGGGCGGAATTGGCAGAAACTGAACGCTGAACAGCAGAACCAAATAATAAGGCTGGCCACTGATTTGATGATTCATGCTTACACGCGAGAGTTTCAGAGAGGTGTCCGCCCGACGGTGGTTTTTAAAAAGCCGGTTGAACTTTCCAAAAACAAGTTGGAGATAGCTTCCGTACTTTCGTTGCCGGACAAAAAGATCAACTTGTCTTATCGATTGGCACGACTGGAATCTGGTTGGCAAGTGTATGATTTGATTGTTGAGGGTGTGAGCCTGGTGAGTAACTACCGCAAGCAGTTCGATGCTCATTTTCTGAAAAAGGATGGGGATGCATTGATACAAAAACTGGAGGAGAAATTGGCTGCATTATGAATCGCCGCCTTATCTGGCGAATGTTAATCGTCTGCCAGAGCATAGGCTTGTTGGCGGCGTTTCCTCTTCTCGGTCAGGAGGATTTTTTGGATGAGTCAGACCTGTTTGACGAAGAATTTGAAAGCGAACCGACTATTTCGGATCCCCTCGAAGGCCTCAATCGAAGTATCTTCAAGTTCAACGACTTTGTGTATTTGAAACTGTTAGGACCTTTGGCCAAAGGTTATCACGATCTGACTCCTGACCCGATCGAAAATGGATTCAGCAATTTTTTCGATAACCTGAAATATCCGATCCGCTTTACCAGCAATCTCCTGCAGGGTAAGGTAAAAGAAGCGATTCATGAAACTGGCAACTTCCTGGTAAATTCGACGGTAGGTTTTGCCGGCTTCCATAAAGCTTCCGATGACTTTTTCGGCCCAGACCCTCCGGTTGAAGATTTTGGGCAAGTGCTAGGTTCATGGGGTGTTGGCGAAGGATTTTACTTTGTGATCCCATTTTTGGGTCCTTCAAATGGTCGAGATTTATTGGGCCGTTTTTGGGATCGTGCGGCTCACCCGGTATTAGAGCCGTGGACCTTTGTGGACGATTCTACGGACCGGACGATATATGGTGTTGTGGATTTTGTTACCGATTCTCCGGAGCTCATGTACCGGTACCAGCTGCTGACCGAAGCTGCCATTGATCCCTACGAAGCCATGAAACACGGCTTTACTCAATATCGGTTACAGCAGATTAAGGAGTAAGGTTGAAGGCAGAATTAAGTTACTCAATTTTGGATATAAAAATTGCCCCATTCGGAAGCTGTTACGGTGTAGGAACAAATCGACGCGCAAAGCGCAAATCACCATTGGTAATGTCGTTATAGGAAATAGCGGGATGCCCGTCCGGTCCGAATGCGAGAGACGTGTGGCTCCCGGTGGAGCCGGTTGCATCCACCGTGGTTAACTACCAGGGCAGTTGGTCTTGAAACAGGGTTGTAATTAAAAAGCGTTCCTCCGCTGCCGAGCTTTTTAGATCAGCGACTTCCGATTTTAGATCAGCCACTTCCGATTGGAGAGCCGCATTCTGGGTTTCCACGGCTTCCACCTTCTCCCAGATTTCCTGGAGGGACTTTTGCGTGGGCGCCGGCGCTCCCGGGGGTGGTTCGAGTGAGCCTTGGGCAAAGCTTGCCAGCGGCGTTAACAGAAGGACGAGGCTGGCAAACAGGAGAGACCAAGCGGTGTGTTTAATAGGATAGATTCGAGCGCGAGTATGAGAGGAACTTTCATGGCTTTAATTGATAGTAACAGTGATTCGCGACGAAAACAGTTCTGACAGCAGCAACTCAAACTTCATAGGTTTATTATTTTTAGAAACCCTCAATGCAACAGAAAACGTAACTACTCACGTAGTTTAGAAGGGAGCTAAAAGGATCGCAAACCGTCCCAGAGTAGCATGGCTGCCATTCTCTTCTCCCTAACAGATGATCAATCTATACGATCTGCGTGCTCTCTGAGGAATCTGTGGTTCAAAGATCTATTTCCTACATTCTAACTTCTGTCTAGTCAACATACCTCAACTGCACGGTATCGACGACACGACCG
Source organism: Verrucomicrobiota bacterium (assembly GCA_027297085.1). Lineage (GTDB taxonomy): Bacteria > Verrucomicrobiota > Verrucomicrobiia > Opitutales > UBA2995 > UBA2995. The sequence continues at coordinate 6,455 of JAPUIL010000465.1, forward strand.
TGGGCCAGGACATTGGTGATAACAATCAGGGTCTGACCTTTTTTCACCCTGCCTCTGTCGAGTAGGGTATTGAATGCGTCTTTAATCGTTTGCTCAGGATCTTCACTAAATTCCATTATAAATGGTTCAATGCCCCACAAGGTGACCATGTGTCTGAGAACACGAATGCTGTCGGTAAATGAGTAAATCGGCACATTACAGCGCAAGGAGGCAAGG
>JAPUIL010000466.1 GCA_027297085.1 Verrucomicrobiota bacterium
GGTGGCCCTACTCTCAAAACCAGGACTTCTGGAGGTAGCATCACGATCAATTCGATGTAGAACGACTACTATCAGGAGGAAGTTCCAAAAACCGCCACCCACGTTAATGCGGGATGTATCGACTTGCATTCAGCCAAGCGATCGCCCACGTTTTGAGGAAACTTCAACAAAGGTAAGCTCATGAAAACTCTCCCCAATCTAACAATCACTCTGATTCTTTCACTACTCGCCGGTTGTGGCGCTCCTTCCGAAGATGCCAGCAAAGCCATCGCATTGTTTAACGGAAACAACCTGGATGGTTGGGTCATTGAAAACAATGGTCAGTTTTCGGTAGAAAATGGTGTCATTAAAGTAAACAAGGGCACGGGCTGGCTACGATCCGCTGAGGAATATGGCGACTTTACCATGACCATGGAATTCCGGTTTTTGGAAAAAGAGGCTAACAGTGGAATCTTCGTCCGCACAGGAGCCACCAGCAAGGACGATGAAAATGGCTGGCCCGATAATGGTTACCAGATCCAGTGTATAGACATGATCGAGCACCAATACCCCTTGGCACATTTGGTTCCCTATGGAGCGCCCGATTTTGAAAGCGTGTCGGATATTGATGCGCTCAAAAGTGTCTACAAACCCGCCGGTGAATGGCAGATCTATGAGATCACTTGCGACGGCGAAACCATGGAGATCAAACTCAACGGTGCGGTAATCACCACTGCTACAAGTATTAAAAACCTGACCGGACATGTCGGAATCCAGGGAGAACTTGGCTTATTGGAATTCCGCAAAATTGACGTAGAGCTGCTCTGAAAAGAGCGTTAACTGATTTGTACAAGCGGCTTTACGCCGCGATCGCTTAAATGGCAAAATACAACACTTCAGGCTTATCTTTTCTTCTGATCCTGGCAGCGCTTTGCTCCACTATCTGGATCGGTTGTGCGCCTGAATCATCCTCCCAACTGGAAGGTGTTTGGAAGGTGACCAAAATTGTAGACTTGGTCGAAAAGACCGAAACTGATCCAGGTAATATGCACTATGTCATAACTCCAGGATTTATTATGACTGTTGGTGGAAAGGAGGATCGCCCGGTTGTTGATAACAATTTTGCTCTCATGACGCCTGAGGAGATCCTGTCGCAACTACCTGCCGGCGGTGGCTTCATGGAATACGAAATAATCGACGGCAAGATTCATCGCACGACTCGATTCGCTTTATCCGAATACTTTGAGGGGAAGCTAATCGTTACCGAATTTGAAGTAGATGCCGAGACTCTCATTTTTCGCGATGATCACCACGCTGACGGTCACCTCCGCGAATGGCACATGATTCGATTGGAGTAACCCCGAATGGCACTCACTTAAGCGGTTTTTTGTCAAATATCGAAGCAAGACCGGCTTCGGGGTCATTCCTTGCAATCGCCGTGCCTAGCCATAGCCTTTCAAGGCGTCGGCTGGTGCATGCCAATGCGGGATTTAAGGTTTGACCCCCTCGAAAGAAGGAAATGGACCGTAGATTCGCTTATAACGGTTAAGTGAGTGACATTCGAGTAACCCCCTTTATCCTCCTCTTCCTCCTACTTAATCTCCTACTTTTTCTTAGCTCCAGGTTATTCACTCTCTTCTGTTAATCTTCCTCAAGAAGATGAACTAACCCCGCTAGCATTTCGGGATTCTTTGCCGCCAAGTCGTTTTCCTCTCCCAAGTCAGTCGACAAATCGTAAAGTTCCCAAGCTCCATCCGCGGTATTTTTTATCGCTTTCCAATTTCCAGAGCGAACAGCGACCTTGAAGCGCGTACTATCACCGAATTTCCAAAACAACGGCGTCCGCCTTTTTTCTGTCTCTCCGATAAAGGCCGGCAGCAAAGAGGTGCCATCTATATTATCCGGCGCGTCGACCCCAGCCAGTTCACAGGCAGTTGGCAACCAGTCCCAAAATGCCGAGGTAAAACTCGACTTAGTACCAGCTTTTATCTTACCAGGCCATCGAGCAAGCATGGGGACTCGAATACCACCTTCGTATAAATCGCGTTTGTAGCCTTTCAAAGGACCATTCGAATCAAAGAAAGCATGGTCATGATTTCCTTCATGATGGGGGCCATTATCGGAGGTGAAAATAACCAATGTGTTATTGTCGATATTCAGTTCTTTCAACAAGGCCATGATCCGCCCTACATCCCTGTCCATATGTGTGATCATCGCGGCAAAACCTTTCTCCGGATTTGGCCAGTCTTTGTTTTCAAACTCTCCATAGGAAGGAACTTCCATGCCATCCTGCCACGCACGTCCCCCTTCGTTGTTGGCATGTGGAATCGTCCAATGCACGTGCAAAAGGAAAGGACCATTGGCATTCCGCCGAATAAATCCGAGGGCTTCCTCAGTCATCACGTCGTGCGAATAGGTTTCACGACCGTTCGCAACACGGCCACGATAGGGTTCATGCGTGGGACCTGCTAAATTACCGCCTAAGGGTACCTTTTCATGATTTCTCCACACATAGGGCGGATAAAAATTGTGAGCGTTACTCTGATTCAAGTAACCCATCCAAAAATCATAACCATGATCATTCGGGTGCCCTTCCTCGCCATTGAACATCGCCCACTTACCCACGCCGCCTGTTGTGTAACCGGCTTCTTTTAATAACTCCCCCACAGTCACATCTGAATCCTGCATGGCATAGGCCTGGTTTCCTATAATAGGTGCATGCCTCGGGTCTATGCCCGTCCACAACGCGAGCCTCGAAGGCCGGCAAACCGTGTTGCCCGAATGATAATCGGTAAACTTTATACCTTCAATAGCAAGCTGGTCGATATTGGGTGTTTCAAAGGCCGTTTGGCCAAAGCAGCTCAGGTCGCCATAACCCAGGTCATCGACCATGATATAAATCATATTGGGTTTTTCCTGAGCGAATACCAAAGAAGTTAATTGGAGTGTCAGTCCTGCTAGCAGGAGTGAATTAAAGCGCTTCATATTATAGGCTAAAAAAGGGTTGACTGAAGATTCAGCCAATTCAACCCATGGAGAATGGCAAGGATGAAGCCTATATACATTTTCAAGTTGTTTGTGAGATTGGAAAAAACTAGCCTGCCTGAATGAATAAATGTGGCGTGCTCATACTCCTTCTACCTGGAATTCTGTTTGCCGGCCTTTCTGAGCGGGTTGATAAATTGGCTGACGCGGTAGAAGACAAAGTCATCGAGTGGCGACACGACCTTCATCAACATCCCGAGCTCTCCAATCAGGAATTCAGGACAGCTGCTAAAGTAGCCAATCACTTAAAAAGCCTGGGCTATGAAGTTCAAACCGAGGTAGCGGTCACGGGAGTAGTGGGTGTCCTTAAAGGAGGAAAACCGGGTCCGGTGGTAGCTTTGCGAGCCGACATGGATGGTCTGCCAGTTACTGAAAAAACCGGCCTTCCTTATGCTTCCACAGTAAAAGCTGAGTATGGAGGAAAAGAAGTGGGGGTCATGCATGCCTGCGGACACGACGCGCATGTGGCAATCACCATGGGGGCCGCCGAAGTATTGGCAAACATGCGTAATGAACTTCCGGGTACTGTGAAGATAATATTTCAACCGGCGGAAGAAGGTGCCTGGCCGGCCACTGTCTGGGGTGCCCAACAAATGATCCAGCAAGGCGTACTACAAAACCCGCAAGTCGACGCCATCTTTGGCTTACATGTCCGCCCGGGCAAGTCGGGAGCCATACTCGTCAAACCCGGCCCTTTCATGGCCAGCTCGGATTTTTTACGCATCACCGTTACCGGCAAGCAGACTCATGCCGCTATTCCCTGGGGTGGTATCGATCCCATTACCATTTCCGCACAGATCATTCTCGGCTTGCAAACCGTAGCCAGCCGTCAGGTAGACATCCTAGGCAGTCCTTCCATTGTATCCATCGGCACAGTACAAGCCGGCGAGAGAAATAACATCATACCAGATCAAGTTATCATGACTGGTACCATTCGCACCTTCGATCACGAGATCCGCTCCGCCTACCACGAGAGGGTGACACGAACCGCTGAAAAAATTGCCGAGAGTGCTGGCGCAACAGCAGAAGTCTACATCGGCGCTGATACGGGCTACTCACCCACCATCAATCATGTAGAACTCACCAAGGCGATGACACCGACTCTGCAACGCGTTGCCGGAAAAGAAAACCTATTTGAAAGCACCATGACCACTCTTGCCGAAGATTTTTCCTTTTTTCAAAAAGAGATACCTGGCATGTTCTTTTTCCTCGGCGTCACCCCACCCGGCCGGGATCTGTTAAACGTCGCAGCCAACCACTCCCCCCTATTCCTGGTCGATGACGCTGCCATGATAACAGGGGTCCGAGCCATGTCCCACCTGGTTGTGGACTATATGATACAGAATCAATGAAGCTAAAAGGACTGGATTTTATTAACTACGAAAGGCGCGAAATAGCGCTAAAGTTTGTAAGCTATCCTTGGTTGACGTAGCGTTCGTGCTCCAATCGCGGATGATGGCCGAAATTTACCAATAGACCGAGTTTGAAATTGGTAGCTTTGAGATAGTGGAGAGCCTGTGATCTATGACCATTCTCCAAGTTTTTGTGAGCCTTAATCTCCAGAATAACTTTATCGAAACAAATAAAATCTGTTTCGCACCACTTTTCCAGAGTATTTCCTTTGTATTGCAGGAACAACCGTTTCTTTTCCTCAAAGATGATGCCCTGCTTTGCGAACTCAATCTTCAAACACTCTTGATAAACCGCTTCCAAATACCCTGAGCCCATTTCCTTATAAACTTAAAAGCAGGCTCCCATAATCCGGTAGCTCTCATCTTTATAAAGAGGTTCAGTCATAAAACTCTTTCGCGCTTTTTCGCGCTTTTCGTAGTCCTCTTCTTCTCACCGCATCGGCGAGAAGTCAGTCGGCAACAGGAACTGCGATTTGACACCGCCCTTGATGGTCAAACCGCCCCCAGCTCTTTCTTCGGATGCAGCGCGCGCGACCTTCCAGTCTTCGTCTTGCCGGAACCCATCAAAGGATAAGTTGCGGGCTGCTTCATCCTTGTGAGCGATCAGATAAATTAAGGTATTGGTAGCACCTTCCTGATCAGGCATCGGATGAAAGTAGGCGATGTTCTCCATACCGTGCTTAGCAAATAAGCCAATAGTATGATCGCTAAAACGAGCGTCTAAGTGATTGAGCTTTCCTTCGTTGGCGGTGTAGATGCGAAGTTCAAAGAGTCGCTCCGGATTGGACTGAATCTTTTTCACTGGCATCGAAAACTCAGTCGCGTTCATGAACACCCGTTCAACCTTATTGACCAGCTTGCCACCGGCAGTGGAGGCCTTGTATGCAGCTTTCCATTGTGGGTCATCCAGAAATGCTTGCCACATCGTTTCCTGGTCCAACCGGCTTGGATAGGCGATGATGTATACCAAAGTGTTGTCTGGATTATCCTTAGGTATCCAGTAGCCAATGTTTTCGATTCCGTGACGCTCAAACAATGCGCAAGTATGATCCCGAAAACGCGCCAGAAGATCATCCAATTTGCCTTCATGGGCAAAATAAGTGCGCAATTCAAAAGTGCGTGTGTCATGCCCACTGGCAATCGAAGCAGTGAGGAAGTTTACAACAATAAGGGTAAAAAAGAGAATCAGACGTTTTTTCATACTCAAACTATTGGGGGTTAATGCCAGACAGTCACCCAAAATATCTGGTTGCAGCCGACCTATTCGATTACAAGATTGGTAAGAAGATCAAATGACTAAAGCTATCGTAATCCTGGATTGTTTGGTTGGTCCAAAAAACGATGTAATATACCGGGCAGGAAAACACGGCGGCTCGGTTATAAATTGTATTTTGGAAGCGAGATGAGGCGATCTTTCCGTAAATGGGTGTTGAACTGTTGTTTGACGGTTTCGTTAGGATTTTGTCCTGGACTTGGATTTGCTCATGACGACGCCAAGCTCCTGCAACAATGGAACAATGCATTTCTCGATGCTATAAGACAGGATTCCTCCGCCCCAGGAATCGCTTCTCGCAAAATGGCGATTTTATACGGAGCCATGTTCGATGCTGTTAATTCATTAGACCCTCGCTTTGAATCGTACCTGGACCTTGATCCTACTCCAAAAGGACTGCAACCAGCGCAAGTGGCGGTCGGTGTAGCTATGCGCGTCGGAGAATTGGAGTACCCGGGCCATAAAGGAATCTTCCGGCAGCTCATGTCCAAACAACTAAACTTAAGAGGTGGTATACATAGCGATTCGCTAAAATATGGGAAGCAAGTTGCCGATCAATTTCTGGCCGCACGTTCCAATGACGGCAGCTCGCATTCCATTACCTACATCCCTCAGGATGAAATCGGAGTATGGAAACGGACACCACCCAAGTATCGTCCCCCTGAAACCCCTCAATGGTCTAATGTCCAATCGTTTTGTATTGCAGAATCCAAGAAAGTCTGGGCTCCGGGGCCGCCTGACATAACGAGCGAAGATTATGCGAAAGCCTGGAAGCAAGTCAGAGATTTGGGAGGCAAAAACAGCACGGTTCGAACCGAAGACCAAACTGAGATTGCGCATTTCTGGTCATGTTTTACTTATACAGCAACACCAGCAGGCCACTGGAATCAGATTGCTTGTAATTTGCTAGTAGAAATGGAGGTGCCCTTGGTGGAGTCCTTGCGCTTATTGGCTTTAATGAACTTGGCTCTGGCAGATGCTGGAATTTATGCCTGGAAGGTAAAGTATGACTATCATTTCTGGAGACCTTGGTTTGCAATTCGCCTCGCGGACGAAGATGGCAATTCACTAACCAGATCGGATTCGAAATGGATTTCTTTGCTGGAAGCGCCTCCTCATCTGGAGTACGTATCAGGACATTCCACCTATACCGGAGCTGCAGGAGAAATAATCCACCAATTCTTTGGCACGGATGAAATCGCATTTACAGCAACCAGTGATTCACTGCCGGGAGTTACAAGGTCCTTTAAAAGCATCACCGAATGCGAACAGGAGATAGGAATAAGCCGCATTTATGGCGGAATTCATTTCATCTTTTCTAATCTCGATGGCCTGGACTTAGGTCACAGGGTTGGAAGGGATGTCCACAATAGTTTCCTGAGACCCTTGGTATACTAAACCGGTTTCGGCCATTCGAACCGGGAGCGGAACTTGACAAACAAAAATGGTCAGCCCTCGAAAGAGCTGACCATGTGAAAAGGGCAAATCCAACTTGGTAATCAGCCGGATAATAAATTTAATCTTCGTCAGGTTCCTGGAAGGACTTGTGACTCTTCTTCTGATGGTCGCGTAGTT
>JAPUIL010000467.1 GCA_027297085.1 Verrucomicrobiota bacterium
CAAGGGATCGGAAAAAGTAATTTCGATTCGACCCTCCTTCGCCTTCAGCGCTATTGGCATATGACTTGGCTTTCCTGTAGCGCGAACACGATAAAATCCGCCGGGCTGGTCCATTTGGTTGGTTGCCCAGGCTGACATTCCGCAAAGGTAGAGGTGGCCATTGCCTGGATGGAACCGGCCTCGAATGATGCCGGTGGGAAAGTCTGGAATGGGCAGGCGGCAAAGCCCGCCTTGAGGCTGGCCGTTCACGAATTCGTGCGGGACCATCTCCAGGCGACCATGGCCGTAAGAGAGATTCAGGAGTTTGCCGTTGAGAGGCCCCCAGCTTTCGCTGTCGATCCAGAGCAATTCAGCGGGAGACCGGTCGAAGGCCTTGTCGACCCATGCGAGAGGTTGCTCCATAGCGGAGTCTGAACTGTCTTCGGGCGCGCCGTAGCTCCACATGTTGCCGAAAAAGCGATTGCCGGGCGTTACCCAGTTGATCCGGTTCATCGGATTCCAATAACCTTCCTGATCCGTGACAATGAAACTGCCGTCCGGATTGATACACACGCCGTTTGCAGCTCTAAAGCCCTTTGCTATGATCTCGGTCGTTGAACCATCCGGGCTGACTTTCAATAGCGTGCCATGATGAGCCACGAGCGGCGGACGAGCATGCCGACCGCTTTTCGCATAATAGAAATTGCCTTCCGCGTCGACCTGGAGGCCCATGGCGAATTCGTGAAAGTGCTCGGTTACCTGATGGTCGCTGTTGAAGTTTTCGTAAAAGTCCATTTCACCATCGCCATTCAGATCGTGGAGGCGAACGAGCTGGTCCCGGCAGGTGACAAATAGCTCGCCTTTAACGATTTTAACTCCCAACGGTTGAAAGAGGCCTGAGGCAATGCGTTTCCAGCTAGCAGTGGTCGCTTCTTCGTCGGTGATACCGTTAACTTTCCAAACGTCACCGTCCCAGGTGCAGAGAATCGCCGACCTTCCGTCGGGGGCGAATTCGACCCCGGTTACGCGAAGCCAGCTCTTCCAGGGATTCGCTTTAGGCAGGGCGAAACTATCCCATTGGAAAGGACCTTTCTGGTTTCCCCGAATGATCGGTGAAGGAATTGCTTCCGGCCATTGTGACAGTCCTCCGCTTGTAAAACGTTTTAGATCGAGTTGGGATAATAGGATGTCGGACTTTGAATCACCCCAAACGAAAGCTAGATTCAAAGGGGTTGCCTCGGCAGGTATGGTCGCAACTACAAAGCCGCCGCTATCCCGAACGGTTACGGCATTGCTTCCTTGGACTCCTATCGGAGTTCCATGGTTTGCCAGGCGAAGGTTTAGATCTTTGGCGGATTTCCCAACGTTTAAAATCCTGAGAATATTTCCTCCTTCTGTGAGAACATGGCTCTCCAAAACGTCTGTTTTGCCGACAGAATAAGAAATCACAATACGGTTTTCATGGCGATAGAGCCCTTCAAAATGCATCCAGTCTTTTGGCAGAGGCCCGAATCGTCGTCCGTCCAGTCCTACGAATCGTTCATCTGTAAATTTTCCCGTGGAAGGATTCGCCCATCCTGGAACGTCCTCCGTTTCATAAATGATCCTTCCCGAAGTACGTGGCCAGTACCAGTGCTGGCTGTCGAAATTGATTCCTTGCCAATCGACAAAACCCTCTCCTTTCCAAACACCGGCGACGCGCATGGTATCGTGTTCAAACGCCAGCCAAGTATTGCCCTGGGATATTCCGCCTTCTCCAGGATCGAGTCGAATTGCGATCGCTTTGTAAGCGATGTTTGCGCCCGGCGCTACATAGCCACGGGTGTCGTCTCCCTCAGGCCACCGATATCGCTTCGATTCCTCGGGAACGATCTCAAAAGTGCCAGTTAGGAAAGGCCCATAATCCATTTCCCGCCAGGGCTCGCGCTTTACCGGGTCCGACCCCATTTCCGATCCTTTCGGAAGATCAGCCAAGTACGACTCTGTGACCTCAAAATACTGGTCAGGGTTGTAATACTTTAGGAAGTGGTACCGAATGTAATGAATAACTGAATACTTCTCCTCTGGAACCAACTGCGTTTGTGGAGCCATGAGACGCCAGCCACGGGTGATGGTTTGATACATGGTGTAGGGGTCGCTCCCATGTTGAAACTCGCCTTCGCCGAAACGCAGCGAATTAGGAATGGATCCGGGTAGGTTAATGTCTCCGTGACAGGTGTGGCAGATCTGTTGGTAAATCTCGCGACCTTGCTGAATGACCTCATCGGCGTCATCACGAATAAACATGTGGTGATCGATACTGGCTTCGTAATCTGGAAGGGCAGTCTCGGGAAGCAGCATGGTCCCAGGCGGCAGGGCATTGTCTTGGGCAAAACTTCGCGATAAGGCAGCAAAACAGAAAAATAGAATAATTAAGCGCTTCGACATATGAAGTAATACCCCCTTAACTTGTGGGATAAAAATAGAGATAAACAGACTTCCTTCGCACGAATAACACAGTGATTTGTCTCTATTTGACGTCAAATTCCTTCGCCAGCTTCTCGTGTAACTTTATGAAGTGCGCCACCATTTTGGATTTCATCTTGGCATAGTTTTTTACCTCCGGTTTCTCATCCGAAAGATTTAGAAGCGAGTAGAGCATTTCCCCATTCGCTTCGTCTCTCTTGGCAATCAATTTCCAGTCCCCCTCACGTACGGCCCAATTATCTTGCCATCCGAAGTGGAGTGATTCGTGCGCTGATGGAGCAGATATTTCGTTTATCACTTGTAGCATACTGCTACCATCCAGATGAACATCAGGAGTCTCAATTTCCGCCAGCTCGAGAACCGTAGGAAACCAATCCATGACCGTGACAATTTGATCACGCACCACGCCTTGTGGAAGCTTCTTGGGATAGCTAATGATCGCTGGGACACGAACTCCTCCTTCGAGGAAGGTTCCCTTGTGGCCAATCCACTTGCCAGTGTAGCCACCTCCTCCGTTGGCACTGTAGTAATGCCCTTTCGGATACCCACTCACGTGATTATTGACCTCGATACCGGCCTTGTCTTCAGTCGAGTGACCATTGTCGCTCATGTATATGATTATCGTATTCTCCCGAAGTCCTCTCTCATCCAATCTATCAATAATACGTCCAATTTGATCGTCTACGGTCGAAACGACCCTTGCATAGGAACGGCGCGGCATATCGAGATGATCGTAGGCGTTAACGAATTTTCCCAACGGCTGCTCGGGATAGTGGGGCAAGTTAAACGCAACCATCATGAAGAATGGCTTTGGGCGATCTTCGTCAACGTACTCCAAAGCCTGCTCGACCAAGAGTTCCGGGAAGTACTCACCGCGTCGAAAAATCTCCTTATCGTTGTCATAGAGATCGTGATACCCTTGCCCATGTAGAAAACTGTGTCGGTAATTGTCGATAAACCCCGAGAGGTGGCCCCAAAACTTGTCAAACCCTTGATCCAGAGGTCCGTGCCCGAGCTTCGCGCCCAGGTGCCACTTGCCAAAAAGTGCTGTGTCGTAACCCGCTTTTTTCAAAACTTCGGCCAAAGTAATCTCCTCAGCTGACATATTTCCTAAGCTACTATCGCTGCCATGTCGGTCGCCCTGTTGCCATGAGACAACGCCTCCGCGTTGCGGATGCCTGCCTGTCAACAGGGCAGCGCGCGACGGGCAACATACAGTGTGGGCGTAGGCCTGCGTAAACCGAACTCCCTCCTCAGCGAGCTTGTCCAAGTTAGGCGTCATAAGGTCATTTGCCCCGTAGCAGTTTAGGTCGAGTGTTCCTTGGTCGTCGGTGTAGAAAATTACGACGTTGGGCAGTTCCTTGGCGGATAAGCTGCCTGCGAAAAGCGATAAGTGTACAAAGAAGTGAAGGTATCGAAGGTTCATTTTTTGGCTGCGTTAACTTTTTGTTGAGTGTTCTTGAAATTGTCACCTCCCGTTCCAAACGGAATTATTCTATAGGATTGGTTGGTTTTGGAGATGTGCATAAATTTTGATAGATGTTCCTGCAGTTGCCTCCTATCAACAGGATTAATTGGGATGATATTCATGTTGTAGCGTGTCTCATTGCTGTATGTTGGCGCTTCATACAGACGTCCGTCCTCATGCAGTCGAAAACGGTCGTTGCGAACGAAGAAGCAATCGCTTCCGAAGTCCTTGAAGAGGAGAACGTTTGGTCGCTCGGCCAAGACAATACCCGGTAGAGCAATCGAACATAAGACAAGCATTTTTCGAAGGCGAGTTACCATTATATTTACTTTTATGATTTTCACGAAATGCTTCAACTCCCTCAGCTTGACACCCCGGCGAAGGCCGGGGTGTCAAAGAGGGAAAATGGGAGCATTAAAATCTAAAGGTATTGCTTAAGAATACTTCAGTTGGCAGGGGATTGCGAAAAATCGCTAATTTCCCATCCGGATTAGTAACGACAGGAATATTGTCACTATCCCCAAATGCATTTCTAACATTCAACTGAATCTTCCAATCTATTTTATCATCGAGAATTTTTTTCGAATAGCTGACCCAGACGTCACCGTTGAGCTCGTCAGGGCCGAAGAATGGTTTACTAAGTACCGGAACTGGAATACCTATTTCATTTAACGTGAGTGGATAACCTGTTGCCACTTCACTTTGCCAACGCAATGCACCACCAAGTCCTACTCCGTTTAGTGGACCACTATTAAAAAGATAATTGGTGCCCATGTTCACACGCCATTCTCTGAGTTCAAGAGAAACAGTCCCTTCCTGCAGCGTTCCACCCAACAATGGCACAAGCACATCTGAATTGAATCGACCTAGAAACGTTATTCCCCCTCCTGTCCAAGGCGTGTCGTTCAGATCCTTAAATTTAGCAGTTCGAATCCTCTCTCCTATGTAATTGGCAAGTTCAAGCTGCTCCTTCGCAATGTTCAGTTGCACGGTTTCCTGTTTTGCCGCATTGACGAAAACACGCCAATTATCCGTTATGTTTCCAACGATATCGAGCTCAAAACCTTCGGCAACAAAGGATCGGATCGGTGTTGGATTATTTACGAGTTCTCTATCGTCGCTGTCGCCGCCGCCGCCGCCCCAACGATAATTATATACCTGCTGCACTTCGGGTGGAACCAGATTAATAATATCAGCAAATATCTCTTCGAATGAATTATATAACCCAATATTTTCGGCACCCGATACCGCAAGGGCATCGTCGATAGTTAAACCATTTAGCTGCGAATCCCCAAAGCGTTGTAAAAATTCGGAAATAAGAAACTGCGGGTTCGCCGCATCCGCGGAGAGATCGGCCCGGTCATTGTCAATACTGGTAGTATACCAATTGAAACGAGCTGAAACCCGGTTCTCCAAAACGCCTACAGTAAAACCAAACTCCTCCGTAGTTCCATTTGGAGAAGGCAAGGGATCTCCCAGTATGTTGGAGCGCAATCCAACTGGATTGAAATTTTCAGACTGATTGTAGTGCGCACTGAGATCCATTCCCGCAGGCAAATCTATATTCTCAGGTAAGTGCCCAACCAGACTCCAGGTAAAAGTATTCCCCGATTCAGGCGTAAGCGGATCACCCAATTCAAGGACAGTTGCAGGATCGAGCGAGCCAGTAGGCAACGAGGTAAAGCCGGCACGAGGCGTGTTGGTCTGTTCGTCAGTTCTCCACCCGACAAGCCCAACCAGGTTGCCGCCAAGAAGATAACTCTGAACGCTCAATATTTCAGTATCTATTTCCCGAAGATTCCGGTCACCACTCTGTAGATGGTGTTGCAGCGTGAAATTCGCAGTATCAATACGGTCTTCGGTTCGATTGTATGTATACATCCGATAGGTGTCGCCGGGTTGAGGTAAAGGGATGTTCATTGCTTCGGTGAACTTTACGTCTTCAATCGACTGAATCGAAGAATCGAGCAATGAAGGACCAAGATAGGCTCCAGCCCTCACACTTGTGCGACCTTGCCTGAATCCGAAAGCAGTGCCACCAAAGGCAAAGTGGTAATCGGGGCCCATAAAATCGAGTTCCGTCGTTTCCCAATGGCCCTGAATCCCTTTCGATTTAATGTCTCTTTCTTGGGAACTAAGTACACCCGTAATTATGTGACGACCCAACCAGCCAAAACGATCACTATCCGTAAAGTCCAAGTCATAAAACGCGGTGGCCCGTTTTGACTCTCTCTCAGTCAGAGTCTCCAGGTTGGCCGTCACCGATCTGCCCGAATTGGGAGCAGCATTCATAATCGGTCGGCCCAAATTTGGATTGGGTTCGTCATTGGAATTAAATTGGTTGATATCGACCCGAATGTCTCCCCAGCCGACTCGTCCAACCGATCCGTTTGCGCCACCCGAAAAAGGCAGGCGCTTGAACGTAGAGAATGTTTGCGAGTCATAAGCTAATTCAATGCCTGCGCGATTTTCAAAAAAGCTTTGTTCCAATACAAAGTTTTTTGCGTCAAAATCATGCTCTACCCGGTTCGTGTTGCCGGTTATCAACAGATTTCTATTGTCTAAAACACTCGTGGGTAACGAAGCGGTTCTGAATGCAGGGAAGTAAGGCTGCGCAAAGAAAGAATTAGTTGCATACGTTTCCATTGTCCGGCGGGGACGCCCTCCAAAACCACGAATAGCACGAGCAGTGCCTCCATTGAGTTCGGTACCTGGAATGTTGGGAGCCGCTCCGCTTATATCAGAATAATGAAGCGTTAAACTAATAAAGTGTGGGATACCGACAGATCCTATGATATCATCTGCTTCCCTAATGCCCCTGGGAATTCCGTCCTCGTCCCGATTGATCCCGTCAAGCGTGAATTTCGGCACGAAACTTCCGTCCGAGATCCAGCCTGGGAAGGTCGATCCGGTAAGTTGCTGTAGTGCGGGATCCGGGGTTGAAAACCAGCTTGAGATGCCATCTCCCGGAGGAATAACATTCGGAGGTGTGGAATTCATAGATCCATCCTCAAGATTTGCGCGAAATGTAGTCGCACCAAGTACGTTTGAATCTTCATTCTCGAAAAGAACCGCATTAAGTGCCACGTAAAAGCGCTCTTTATCTTCGAAGGCAGGACGCTGTTTAAAGTCAAAATTCTCATTTAGAGCGGCGAATCGAACTGCAAGGCGCCCATCGACCAATACCTTATTGTAGTCAATAGTCTCGCGATGGCTTCCACGCTCTCCGAAGCGGATACCAATCTCTCCAAAATCGCGACTAATTCTGGCTTGTTTGGGACTGTTGTTGATAACCCCTCCAGCGCTGCCAATCCCAAACAAAAGAGAGTTTGGTCCACGATTGATTGTTATACGGTCCGTATTGTAAATATCAAAACCAATATCCGTTTCAAAATAATTTCGGGTAAGTTGAGCAATTGCAAGACCTCTCACACGCTGACCTTGTTGTGGGTTAGTTCGTATGTTGTCTTGCTCGGCCTGCTGACTCCCAATGCCATCGTTTCCGCCAGCGAAATTACCCTGTGGCCCCGCGACTTCCGTACCTAATGCGTAAGAGAGAATACTTTGGGCATCCGTTGCACCTGTATCTTCAAACATTTCCTTAGTAAGCAC
>JAPUIL010000468.1 GCA_027297085.1 Verrucomicrobiota bacterium
TTGATTCGCTCATGTATTATGGTTCCTGTGAGCGTTCCTTACTTGGTTAATATGCATTGATAACGGTGCGCATCACCGGGACCGTGAAGCGGTGTCCGCGTGCATGCGCTGGTTATGTTATTTCCCCCGACTGTAAACGAGACCTTCTCGCTCTCGCACATCCCAATCCAATAATCCTTGGGGCGAGCATTGAGACTTCGACGCGTCCCCCATTCGAGTTGCCTTGTATCGAAAACCGCTACGGCATGATATTCTCCAGTATTGCCTTCCCACCCATCCTCATTCAACGCGATGGTTTGCTTGACAGATATAGTCTGCCCAGGATTGATGACATTCCCTTGTCCAAGTTCAATCTCGAGATTCTCCTTCATGAATCCAATTTCATTTCCACTGGCATCGTGAATCCGGATCCCGGGAATCTCTACTCCGAAGAAGAATCCCGGAATGTGCACCGCCACACTCCCTTCATTTCTCAAATAAGCGGTGAACTCGGCCGTCTCGCCCACCTGCCATGCTGTTCGAGGGCATTGGAGTCCAAGCCTCAACCCTTGAACCGCTTGGCCCCACGATACGGCCGGTTGCTTGGTACGCGGCTGACCCTTCTGAGACACCATCTCCCCTGTGCCTTGGCAGCCCATCATTCCGAAAACACATACTATCGATGTCAGCACTCGAATCATACTTCCTCCTCTCTCAGATGTTGAACGCACTTCATAGGAGAGAGTTCCAAGTAACATAACGATAAGCTCAGGGCACCCAATGAAGCGTAGCGAAATGAGGGTGCCTCTGGAGCGATTGGTTATAATCTATCTTCCTTATTTCTAGATACATTTTTCGAAATAGGCAAATTGTCTTGGACTATCCCATCCTGTTCAAGAATCTTCACGAGAGCATCTAATCGCTTGTTGATATTATCAATATATACTCCAAACATTATAAGTATCCCGACCAACGCCCATGCGAATGTTGTATTGCCTGAATCAAATGCTGCAAGCAGAATGAAGATACAGTCCGCAACAATCCCGTGCCAAGCAGAACTCAAGGGTGTTTTATAGATGATTGAGCGTAGTCTATCGCGACGCTTCATCTTATTAAGAACTATCCTTGCTTCTATATCTTGTAACTCAGAATCTTTAGACATAGAAATCTCCTTTATAACATAGTGTTCTATGGTTCTCGATAACTCCAAAATCTTATCAAATTTAGCACTCCAGTGTTTGGAATTTCGATCAGTTTCTAACTCGATAACACCTAAATCTGCATGTTATCGGGAAAACTCAGTTTCCCCAAAATGAATCCAGAGCTTGCTTCATGCAGCAGCTTTAACCACCCGGCATAAAATGTACCGTTTTCGATCGCCTTATATGGGAAAACGGTACTTTGATTAATGAGACGCCAAAATGGAACTGACTTTGGGCGGTTTTAGTGGGTTTTCAGGGGTCGGCCGAAGTGTACCGTTAAACGGTCGTTTTCCGGTACGCCTCAGATTAGCTTCTAAAGTCTGAATTCAAGTTAGTGAAAAAGCCTGGTCGTTAGCTTGGCTGCTAGGTTCTGGGTGTAATATTGAAATTCCGTCGAAGCACGTTGTTCGAATCATACTTTGCTTTGATCGCAGCTAGCCGCGCAAAGTTTCCCCGATAGACAGTTCTCACGTCCTTTCCGTTATCTGCGCCGGGGTAATTCGCGTATGCCTGCCCCCCAGAGAAAGGCTGAAGTTTTTCCCACGTATCCCTGATCCACCCGTTCCGTATTTGCTCGTGGGCGGCATCATTCCACCCGCTAGTAATCCACAGATGCATCGCTCCCGGGTCTCTCAGCTCGAAAGCAGTGGCTTCTTTGGGAACGCGACACACCGCCCCGTGCATGAAATGATCGAAACCGACCGCGACACTCGCTCCGGAATTGTGCATGATTTGATCCACTACCAGGTCTACAGACTCCTCCGAGAAACGTTGGAGATAGGACCCTTTTGTAGATCTATAAATCATTGGCGTGTACTCGTCAATTGAGTATGTTTCCGCGTAAGGCATCGGCTTAATTGTGTCGTCGAGCGGCTTGGCAATAGATCGCAGACTCTTCAGACATGTTCTCATTTCTGGGGAGTCATCAACCATGACCACCACCAAGAACACAAATGGTTTGTCAGTTTTCCCCGCCAAGACCCACCCTTGAATGCCATCGGGCGCACTGGTCATCACCTCATTGTATCCACGTAGGACTGCTCGTACATCGCCGAAATCGTAGACAAGTTTACCAGCCGTGACTGATGGCAATGGCCGGAGTTGATGAGTTACAGAGGTTGCAACGCCAAAGTTTCCCCCACCGCCACGAAGCGCCCAAAACAAGTCCTGTCTTTGTTCCGCATTGGCTGTCACCGATCCTACGTCGGGCGATACGACCTGCGCTGCGAGTAAGTTGTCGCACGCCGCACCATATAACCCGGACAGATAACTAAGCCCCCCGCCAAGGGTAAAACCTGTAACGCCTACAGTCGGGCATTGTCCCACGACTGGCACGAGATTGTAGCGACCAGCTTGCGCCACAAGCTCACTGCCCAACACGCCAGCACCAATGCGCGCTGTATTGGTCGATGTGTCTACAACGATCTCCTTCATTGGCGATAGATCAATTACAAGGCCCCCATCGCAGGTGGCCCATTGAGCATAGCTATGGCCACCGCCTCGGACGGCGAGAGGGAGACGGTTGTTTACTGCTAGCTCGATTGAACGCAAGACATCGTCCGAATTGGCACACTGTGCCACTAGCGCGGGCCTGGACTTCTTGGATGAAGATCTGTGATAGATAAGGCTCAGGGATTCATACAGCTTGTCACCGGGAACTATCAGTCGTCCTTTGAAGTTAGAACGCAGCCTCGATATCGCCTGACTGTCAAGTGGCGGGGTTACATCGCGGTAGAAGCTGCAACCATTGGCCATGACTAGACCCGCTACCGCTCCCAGGCCTCGCTTCAAGAACTTCCGACGCGTGTCTTGTTGTTTAGAGTGACTCATGGATTCATCCTTTTCGTTGCGTATCTGTGATACCGTATCATCCTCAACTAGGTGTGGAGGTGTAGAACAGCGAACCAAGAGGCTCTTTGGGGTATTTAAGTCGTAGTCACAGTGTAGTCTAGGATTTCGAAAACCAACCAAATAGGATTCTAAGCAGAGATTGTCTAGAAGAGAACCGAAAAACAGTCGTTTTCCGGTACACCCAATCACGGAGGGATTACCTCACCCCATGCTGGCATAGAAACGCCCTTCTGAGGGCCCCGGCGTCTTCCATTTTCAGTCTTACGGACTCAGGTGTGCGGGGACCGTGTGGTGTACCCCGCAGTCTTAGGCTCTGTCGGAAAACTCCATCGTCGGCCCGAGAGCTAGCAATTTTTTCGCCTGGCAAAGACGGCGAAGCAGGCGATGTTGGTTTTATCGTCGATGCAGCCGGATGCAGCCAGGTGGAAAAAGGGCCGCTCGAAGCCAGATCGAATTCTCCGAGAGGCTCCTTGGATGTGGACGAGACTACAGACGTCTATCTTGCGTCACAAAGTTGCCGATCAACAGGGAATCAATGCCCTGGGAAAAGAAGCAGC
>JAPUIL010000469.1 GCA_027297085.1 Verrucomicrobiota bacterium
GAAGCATTCAGGTAAAGCGATTCCACTTGCTCCAAGGCTTGCATGGCCTGGAGAGCTTCTAAGGGCAGGCCCTGGTTTTCGTAAATGCGGTCCTGGCTGAGTTCGAAGGCGTTTCGGGCTCGGTCAACGGCCTGCCTAAGAAACTCCACTTGCTTTCCGGCAGCACGGTATTGGCTGAGTGCAAGATTTACATCGGCGATGATATCGGACTCGGCTTGCTCCTCACGAGCCTTAGCTTCGCGCAAACGGGATTGCTGGCTTTGCTTTTTGCCCCAGCTTGTGAAACCAAGATTTTCCAATTCCCAATAGATTGCCACTGAAGATTCGTCGCGACCTGTGTAGTTCGAAACGGATCCGGAGGGTCCTCCTTTGTAGCCAGTGTCCGAATACGAGGCTCCAAGTTTAGGAATGAGTAATCCCCACGACTCTTGGGTAAGGGCAGCTTCCTCGGCCTTAACCAAAGCTTCGTATCGTTTGAGTTCCGGACGGTTGGTCAGGGCCTTGTTTATAAGAGAGTCCAATTGCGGCTCTACAGGAAATAGTTGCAAGGGAACTATCATCGCGTCTACCGGCTCAAGTTGCACCAGTTTATCGAGCCGAAGCAGTTGCACCAAACGACTCGATGCAGCGGTCCCACGAACGCGAGCAGATTCCAGGTTGTTTTGTTGGATCAACGATTCAACGGCGGCTCGATCAGCATCGGCTTGCAACCCCTCACCCGCTTCCGCGAAGTCGCCGGTCACTTTAGCAAGATTGCCAGCATTGTCGGCCGCTTCGGAAGCAATCGCCATCATCCGTTTGGATTGAACGAGCTCATAATAAGCCCCGGCAACCTGAAGAGCAAGATTCTGCCGAGCTTCGGTTTCTTCCGCTCTTGCGGCTTTCAGCTTTTGACTTGCGGCAAGCGGCTGAAAGATACCTTCAGCCAGATCCAGTTCCAAGGCTAACCCTGGTTGCGGCGACAGTCCGGAGCCCACGGTTGGTAAACCGAAACCATGAGATGAAGCCGAACGATCTACTTTCTGAACAGTGCCATTGGTGTTTTGCAAAAGACCGTCTTGATCAGAAGAGCTGAATCCGGCTCGCACGGTGGGAAGCCATTGGTACCAGGCTATGTTCTGACCAATCTCGGCCTGTTTGACCCGCTCCAACTGAATGGCGAGTTCCGTGTTTTGCTCATTGGCCAAACGCAAGGCGCTGGTCAGGTCAATCTGCATGATCTCAGCTTGCAGGGAAGGTGACATAGCAACCGGAGCAAATGACAAAAGAAATAGGACAAGTGATTTCAGCTTCATGACAAATTAAATTGCAGGTTGCGATTGAAGGTTCGCTGCAGGTGCTTTTTTAACCAGGGCAAACACACAGGGTATTAACAACAGAGTTAATATGGCCGACACCAGCATGCCGCCGATCACCGCACGTGCCAAAGGCACCATAGCCTCATTCCCCGGCAGCAATGAAAATGCGAATGGAGTGAGTGAAGCAATCAAAGTGAGCGATGTCATTATGATCGGTCTTACACGAATCCGTGCCGCGGTGTATGCTGCCTCGAAAGGTGTCTTGCCTTGTCTTAACTGCTGGTTCGCAAACTCAACCAACAGGATACTGTTGTTCACAACGACTCCGATCAACATAAGCGCACCCATGAGGCTTTGGATATTCAGGTTGGTTCCGGTAACAAAAAGCATCAGCACCGTTCCGGCCAGGGCCAAAGGTACAGCCAGCATGATGATCAAAGGATCCACAAAGGATTTGAATTGGGCCATCAGAACGAGAAATACCAATACACAAGCTACAATAAGTCCGAAGCCTAGTTTTGAAATTCCCTCACGCATGGTTATCACCGGGCCTTGCAAGGATACCGTCACTCCCGGTGGCAGAACCACATCCTCCAGACGTTTCTCAACATCCGTCACCACTGAGCCAAGGTCGCGGTCCTCAATATTGACGTAGACATTGTTGACCCGGGAAATATCGGCGTGCGCGATTTCGCCGGGAATGTTGACGCGTTTGAGAGTGGCTATGCTGGAAAGCGGAATGGTCGTCGGACCTTCTTCGGTTTGAATCCGCAGAGGCAGGTTGCGCAGCTCATCCAACGAATCGGCTTCGTTATCGCCGAGCTGAACGCCGATAAAAAAATCGGTGCCCGACTTGGGATCGACCCAGATCATCGACTGGTAGCTCGCACTGGATCCATAAGCGGTAAGCACATTCTTGGCGACCTCCTCCTGAGACAATCCGTAGAAAGCGGCCTTGGTGCGGTCCACTTCGATATCGAGCTGCGGGTAATCAAGCATTTGAGCGATCTGTATATCCACCGCACCGGGTATACCCTGCACAGCAGCTTCGATGGCTTCAGCGGCTTCCCTACCTGCTTCCAACGAACCTGTTTTGATCTCGATATCGATCGGAGTTGGCGCGCCTTCATTGAGGGCAGCATTCACAATACCACCCGTTACGAACAAGAATTTTTCCTGAGGAAATTGTTCAGCCCATTTTGCCCGCAGCTCCTTCACATAATCCAGAGTACTCTGGGAGCGATTATCGTTAATCAAATTGACAATAATATAAGCGGTGTCCGGTCCGGAGTTAGAACTGAGGATCGTGGAAAACCCAGCGCCCTTCCCCACCGGCAAGCCAATGTTGGAAATGATCGACTGTACTTCATCTTCAGGGATGGTATCTTTGATGGATTCTTCAATCCTCGCCACCAGCTCCTCGGTTTTTTCCAAACGCGTTCCGGGAATGGTTTTAAGACGTACTTCAAAGGTGCCGGCGTCCACATCCGGAAACAGTTCACTGCCAAGCGCCGGAACCAGAAGAAAACAACCAGCCGTTGCACCCACAATCGCTGCTACAGTGAGAAAACCTCCACGCATGGCTTTGTTTAAAGTGCCTGCATAAAACCCACCGGAGCGGTGTTCGAGGTCTATACTTGAAGCCGCGGCCTTGCCTTTAACCGTTCCGAGGAAGCGCGCGCAAAAAGTAGGTGCCACCGTCATGGCTATGAAGTAAGATGCGGTAATGGTCATGACCGCAGCCAACGACAAGGGCAGGAATAGAAACTTGATCATTCCCGATAGAAAGATTACCGGAACAAACACAGCCAGAGTGGTGATGGTTCCCGCGAGCACAGGAGCAGCGACTTCCATGGTACCCTCTCCAGCTGCTGTCCTGGCATCCTTCCCCATCGCCCGGTGGCGCATGATATTTTCCACAACCACAATCCCCGCGTCGACAACGGTGCCGACCGCCAGGGCGAGTCCGCCCAGGGTCATTACGTTGATCGTTTCACCCGTGAAATAAAAACCGAGTATACCGGTTAACATCGATAAGGGCAACATGAGCAGAATCGCAATCGACGCCCGCAGCTTGCGCAGGAAAAAGACCACGATGATTACCACCAGGATGGCTCCCAGGATAACCTGGGTTTTCAAATTGGAAATGGCGGTGCGAATGTAAATGGATTGGTCGCTTACCAGGTCGATCTGTGTCGCTTCAGGAATTTCACCCCGCTGTTTCATCTTTGGGATTTCCTCGGCCATAGCTGCGCGAATGCGATCGACCACCTGAATGGTGTTCTCTCCCGGCTCGCGAAGCAGTGGCACATAAACCGACCGATTGCCATTCACCCGAACGATGTTGTACTGCAACTCGGCATCGTCCTTGGTTTCGCCTAGGTCTCGCACAAAAATCGGCTGTCCATCCCGCACGGCCACAACCACATTGTCGATGTCCTGGGTTGTCTGCAGGGTATTCACCGGGTGCAACTGGTAATCAAAATCACCGATCTTCATATTTCCTCCGGCCAGAACCAGGTTCTGTTGGGCCAGGGCATCAACCACATCGGTAAAGGTAAGATTGTGGGCCTCGAGCTTGGACGGTTCGAGGTAAATCATGATCTGGCGGAACTTTCCGCCAAACGGGTGAGGAATCTGCACGCCCTTCAAGCCGCCCATCTTATTACGCACCGCGTAATAACCGATGGTGTAAAGCTCCGACTCGCTCAAGCCCTCGCCGGAAATCGCACCCAACATGACCGGCATGTTCGAAGGCTCACTACGCAGTGTAAAAGGAAACTCGATACCGGGCGGCAAGTGGAACATGTCGCTCAGCTCATAGTTGAAGATATCGTTCATCGCCGCGGACGGATCTGCTCCAGCCTGGAAGGTTACCTTCAAAATGGTGACCCCCGGCATGGTGCGGGACTCAATGCGCTCACGTTTTCCAGCCAAGGTCAAAGCACGCTCAACACGGGACGTCACGGATTTCTCCATCTCCATCGTAGGCAAACCACGATAGGAGAAGAAACTCATGATAACCGGTTTCTTAAAATCCGGCAGGATGTCGGTGGTGATCTGCGGATAAACCGCGATGCCGAGGAAAGAGAGTCCCAATACAACGGCAAGAACACCGAAGGGATTTTTCAGGGCAAATTTAACTAAGCTCATATTAAATCCGTTGTAATGGAAATTGAGATTCAAAGATGTACCTGGCGGCATCGCGGGGACGCGATGGCCCTACCATTCCCGGCATTAGAGGTAGGGCAGCTGCGTCCTCGCAGCGCCGGACATTGCGGGATTTGGTAAACGTTGTAGAAAGGTAATTCATATGACCGTAAACATTCTAAAATTAGTGAAGGTAGGACCGGTGAGGACCACGAACTATTTGACGGAAACGGTAGCACCGTCCTTGAGTCGCCCAATCATACCGTTGACCACTTGCTCGTTCCCGGAAAGTCCCGAAAGGATTTCAACCCAGTCGCCGTGATCCAGACCAATAGTTACCTGCTGATGCTTCACCGTGCTGCCTGATACGACATACACATGAGAAGGACCTTGTCCGAAACGCACTGCTCCCGCCGGCAGCACCAACGCTCCAGGACGTTTTTCCAAACTGATCTTCGCGCGGCCATATAAACCCGGAAGCAGTTGCCCGTCACTATTATCAAGATCGACCTCTGCCCGCATACGCTGGGTGCTTCCGTTGAGAGCCCCTGCTTTGCGGGCAATCTTTCCGGTGAAAACTTTACCGGGAAAGGCATCAAATTCCAACTCCACCGCATCGCCCACATCGAGCCATACCGCATCCCGTTCGGGCACATGAGTAACCACGCGCAATTTATTAACCTGGGCTACGCGCAAGAGCGTGTCACTCCCCTTGGATCCTCCAGCTGCATGAACCAAGTCACCAGGGTCGACTGCGCGAAAGGTTAATATACCGTCAAAGGGTGCGATAATCGTTGCATAGGCTATCAACGCATCAATCTCTGCCAGGCGAGCAGTTGCTGTTCCTAGACGCGCCTTGGCGGCAGCGACTTCTGCCTGGGCAGCAACCAATCGGTTTCTGGCTTCATCGCCAGCCTTGTTCGTCACAGAGCCTTTCCTGACCAAATCCTGGATTCGACTGGTCTCCGACTCCACAGCGGTGAGGTTTGCTTCGGCGGCTTGCACCCCGGTCTCAAACTCTCGTTCTTCAGCTTTGAGCGCATTGCGCTGCTCATCCATTTCCGGAGCAGCGATGATGGCCAGAACCTGCCCTTTCTTGACACGATCACCGATATCAACGGGCACCGATTCCACATAACCAGTTACTTTCACACCTATATCGGCAGAATAAAATGCCTGCACTGTAGCGGGCTGGGTAGTTTCGCGAACAAGGTCGCGGAGTTCGGGTTTCACTGTTTGCACATTAGCAGCCGAAAGCCCGAGAGCCATGAGACTGAACAAAGCGACAACAGCAGAGTGCTTAGGGAAGATTGTCATTTGTAGAAGCCTACCAGAGAGATGCCTAACTTTTTACAAGTCAACGCAAAGTAATTAAAAAGACCGATTTCACTCAATTTATTGATGTTGAGAACTGACAGCTAATCCGAATGCTTGCAGCAACCTGCTGCCTCTGAAGAATTAAAAGCAAAGACCCCCAGCACGTTTTCGTGCACAAAATCCCTAAATTATTGGCCCTACACTAACCCGCATTTCTCACCAAATGCGTACAAAGATGAACTAAAGTAATGAAAACGAACGACTAGTGAATTTCTTTCAAAATACACTCTGTAGATCTTCGTTTTGCACGCATTTTTCAGCCTTCGCCAAAAAGGTATCCGCCTTCACAATAAAGTTACGGCGAGACAAGACGGCCCGACACGGCGCGCTGACATGCCGAGTGTTCCTCCCTCCCGGCTTAGTTACGCCCAGCAGTGCGCGCCCTCGCCTATCGGTCGTCATCCTAAACATCTCAACTCCGTGAGAAAACCGGGCTAATTCGATCCTAACTGCTTTTTCGAATATCACTGGACTGGGGACTGTTTTATCATTGGGAAATTTGAACATGAGTGCTCAGGATACGGCAGAAAAAGCTGAACCAGCACCAGTTGCAAAACCCATGGAAACCGTCCGGGTTGGTTTGGCGGGCGTATAGATTTACATCTGCACTCGTTCAGAAGAAACATCATACTTGCGTTTTAGCCGTTCGTAAATCGTATGCCTTGGATAAGTGGCATTTTTATCCTTTCGCCATTTCCGCCACAACTCGTTGTATAAATGAAGTGAATACGCTCCTCTCAACCGGAACAAATACCAAAGAGCAATTGAGTAGTGTGGCTTGGGGTGGATCGATCGATACCATTTGGATGCTCGAATACAACCTAGATAATGCTCAGGCAAGGTTTCGTTATGCAGGCCCATTTCCTGGACGATCCGTGTGGTAAGTTGGGGACCCGTTTGGCCCCAAACCAAAGATTCAGGATCTTGTTTATCAGCATACTCGAAACAGCGGCGCACAAACTCCGATCCGGGTCTGGCGCCAATTACACCGCTTCCGTTAACCCATTCTCCTTTTTTGGCAGGATCTAAATTCAGGACGCGCCCAATAATAAACTCCCGATCAAACCGGTAGGGCCTCAAACATATAACATCCGTATCCACCCAGATATTTCCATGATCCAACAGAAGTTTATAACGAAACAAATTCGCAAAACCCGCGTAGCTTTTTTCTTTCTTATAAACAAAAATTCGATCAGCGGGGAGTATTTCATTTCCATCTTTTACAACCACC
>JAPUIL010000047.1 GCA_027297085.1 Verrucomicrobiota bacterium
GGCACAGAGCTGGCGGTGAAGCATATTGGTCTGACTATTTTTGCTCTCCTGTTTGTCTGGGCGATAATTCTTCACTTTAAAAAAGGCAAAAACCAGGACGCTGTCAGCTCAACTTGACTAGCCTGAAAGTCTAAAGGAATTTCTAACTCATTCCAGAATTAGTATGCGTAAATAACACTCAAAGAACACCTATCATGCCCCAAAATAAATTCGATCGCCGCTCCTGGCTCCGTTCTATGCTCATTGGACCTGCCGCACTTGTTGGTCTGAACGCTTTGAGCTCCACCGCCAAAGCGGCCCCTATCAGTCCTAAGGACAAGATTAAGGTCACCAAACTCGAGACCTTTGTGCTTAAAAATTCCTGGGTCTTTGTGAAAATTTCTACCGATGCGGGTATCACCGGTTGGGGCGAAATGCTCAAAGACGATGCCAAGGCCTGTGCTGCCGGTGCGCTCGAAGTCGGCGATTACTTAATCGGAAAAGATCCCCGGCCGGTTGTTCATCATTGGCAAGCCATCCACCGTGGAGCCTTCTATCGGGGCGGCCCCATTAAAAGCGCCATATCCTCCGGTATTGATCAGGCCCTTTGGGACATCACCGGGAAATGCTTTGGTGTACCCGTTTATAAACTACTGGGAGGCCCCACGCGCGAAAAGGCATTTGTCTATGGGGTGCCCGATAAAAAAACCGGCGTCAAAGCCATGAAGGTGGGTCCTTCCGCTGCCCGAAAAGCTTTCAAATATACGGAAGGCAATAAATTCATTGGCGAAGTAGTCGAACGATTTGCCGCTCTGCGCGAAAAACACGGAGACGGTGTCGACATAGGTATCGATTTTCATGGGGCGGTTCAACCAACCACTGCAAGCCTCCTTATAAAAGCTTTGGAACCCTACAATCCATGGTTTTATGAGGAAATTGTGCAGGCTCTAAATGTGGACGTAATGGCCGATCTTGCCAAGAAAACGCACATCCCCATCGCTACCGGCGAACGTATCTTTCTCAAGTGGGGTTTTAGAGAAATACTGGAAAAAGGCGCAGCTATGATTCTGCAACCCGACGTCAACTACGCAGGTGGCATCACTGAACTCAAGATTATCGCCGGCATGGCCGAGGCCTACTACGCCCCGATCGCTCCGCACAATCCAAATGGCCCCTGCTCGTTGGCGGCAAGTTTGCAAATCGCGGCCTGTATTCCGAACTTCATGGTGCAGGAACGAGGTGATCGCGAACACGATCTACTCGCCGAACCCCTGCCGCCCGTCAGGGATGGTTATCGCCCTATTCCGAAAGGACCGGGTCTCGGAATCACCATCGATGAAAATAAACTGATGGATGAAGTCGGCGAACCTCGGGAATATAGTCCCCAGTATGATCCCGACGACGGTTCAGTTGTAGATTGGTGATTTAGAACAGATTAGTATCTCATTAAATTAATAAAGTCGTATTTTCCAAATAATCATTGGCCTCACCCAGGCTTCACAATAAGTTACGCCGGACGAGCTGGCCAATGCTACAACAGGTATCGATACTATAAATTGTTGGGTAAATTTATTCGCGACTCGTGCGGCTACCGATATACGGTTCGCAGTTAAAACCGCTTCTACATTTTAGATTTGCGACACGAATTGTAGGAGCGACCTTGGTCGCGAACAGAATACCAAAGATGTGCGCTTAGTCTGTGCGAAGAACACCCACATTTCGACGTCGGATGCAATCACTGCGATTATAAATCTCTACCAGCCAGGCCAGGGTAATCTGTGGCATAACGCACCACGCGGAATACACTGTGTGGCCCTTCCGGGCCGACCGGAGGTAGCTCGTAGGGATTGTGATACTCCCAGACAGTATTGCCTTTTGGAGTCACCTCAAAAAAGATTCCTTCGGAGCCGGAACAAATCAAGGTGTTGCCGTTCGGTAGACGTTCTGCACCGGAAATAAATGAAGAGTAGAAGTCCTGCGGGTTGGGTGCGGAGTATGACCATGTGGGTTCTTTGGGTTCAAAGGCCGATCCTGAAGTAATCGCGTAGGAGCCGTCTTTGTTTATGGGCGGCTCAATTTCGTCGATCGACGACCAGTTTCCTTCTGACCGGCCATTACCATTGTTAAAAATCGTAAGGTTACCGCTTCCGGGACGGCCAGCTTTCACCCAACGAGAATCGTGCTGTAAAAACAGTGTTCGATCATCCTGGTCTCCGGCTCTATAATTCGCCGGATTTCCCCAGCGAAATAAAATATCTCCGCCCTGTCCTGCATTTCCACCACTATGTCCCGCCGCTTCTTCAGTGGTTGTGCTGTGGTCGATGACTAGAATCTCATTAAAGCTCCTGGCACTCATTACGATTTGATCGAGCTCGGGATTATAATCGAGGCCATTGGTGTGCATCCAGTCCGGCCTTGGTCTAGGGTTCAGGTTGATATTCAGAAGTTCGGGGTGCACTGCTACGTCGCCGTAATTTGCTTTGCTTTTGTCTGCATCCTGAATCACGTGATCCCAGGCGTGCCATTCCCAGACGATATCCCCAGTGGTGGATCCGGTTCTTTTTACTTCGACGATTTTGTCCGGAAAAATCCCTTGATCTGAGAGGCCGTCCAGACTGCGTCCCGCCGCGATGGCATCATCTTTACTGATTCGTTCCCAGGCCAGGATGAGCACATTCCCGTTCGGCATGGGTTCTATATCGTGATGCTGGTGATGAGTCTCGTTGGAGAAAACAAAGTCCCAAAGCTGGTTTCCATCCCAGTCAAATAGCTCGACGCGTCCACCGCTCGGACCACGATCGCCGAACACTTTATTGCCCATTACCTTGGTGCAACGAAGCAGATTACCGTTGGTCAACAAGTAAGCCGAGTTGGAAGGCATGTGCTTGCTCTCCCATTCGTGGACGACGCGACCTTCCATATCGATGAGGACAGTTAGGGTCGAACGCAGTGGTGTAAATAGCGTGTAGCCTTGGAATGCGCCTTCTTCGTTTTTAACCAACCCCCGAGCTTGAACTTGGACCAGGGAAGCCACCGCGACCAAAACAGCTATGGGTAACCACCTGATTGCGGAGTTAATTGATTTAATTGCGAATACTGACTTCGGACTTAGTTGTGACGCCATATTAAGAATTATAAGATATTTTTTGTGAATGGATCTGTATCATTCCTGAGAATACGAAAACTGATTATTCATGGGTAAGGTTGGATAATGATGGGAAAAGTGTTTTAAAATTATTAGTCTGTTCTAAGATACCGATCCTGTTTTATATTTGAGAACTACCCTATGAAAATAAAAAATTATTTCTTCACCCTTCTACTCCTCTTTCTTTTGCTGGCCGCTTCGTCATTCCAGGCAAGCGCGAGCCCCAACATCGTCCTCATACTCACGGATGACCACGGATGGAGCCAGCTCTCCACATTGATGGATCCTCTTGTTTCCAGCTCGCGCTCAACCTACCTGGAGACTCCCAACATGACACG
Organism: Verrucomicrobiota bacterium; assembly: GCA_027297085.1. GTDB lineage: Bacteria > Verrucomicrobiota > Verrucomicrobiia > Opitutales > UBA2995 > UBA2995. Next base: position 3,463 of record JAPUIL010000047.1, read on the forward strand.
GCTGATGGATGAGGGAAGGCGTTTTACCAGTGGTTACTCACCAGCGCCTTTATGCACTCCGACCCGGCGAAGTATACTTTGCGGCACCACAGCAGCGCGCAGTGGTTCTGAATTCTTGAGCCCTTGGGTGCCGTCGGAGCATCTCACCATTCCCAAAGCCTTGAAATTAGCCAATCCGGATTATCGCTGTGCGCATTTTGGGAAATGGGGTGAACAAATGATTTCTACTCCTGAAGAATGTGGTTATGATCTGAGCGATGGAATGACGGGCAACATGACGGGTGGGATGCCGAAATCTCTGGGAATTGCTTCAGGAAGTCACACCGAGGGCCCACCGCATTTTATCGATAACAAAGATCCCAAACGCACTAAGTCGGTTACCCGTAAAGCTATTGCCTTTATGAAGGATCAAGTGAAGGCGAAAAAACCCTTCTGCGTTCAGGTCAGTTATTATTCGCAGCACTTGTCTGTGGTAACTCGCGAGAGTCTACTTCGGAAGTATAAAAAGAAAGGTCCCACCGATCGTGGTTACACCCAGGCGTGGGCAGCCATGATGGAGGAATTAGACAGCGGAGTAGGTCAACTTCTTGATGCCTTGAAAGACCTGGGCATCGATGAAAACACCTATCTGTTTTTTACCACTGACAATGGGGGACGAGGTACCATCCCCGGTGGCGACCAGAAAAAAACAGCTCCGAATTTCCCACTCACCGGTGCAAAGCACCATCTTTACGAAGGAGGGATCCGTGTTCCTTTTATGGTCATAGGTCCAGGCATCGAGGCAGGTTCGATCTGCCGCACTCCGGTTGCGGGCTATGATTTTCTAGCAACATTTCACGATCTGGCTGGAGGTTCTTCCCGGCAGTTTACTGCAG
>JAPUIL010000470.1 GCA_027297085.1 Verrucomicrobiota bacterium
TCCAGTGCAGGCTCAGGTTCGAGTTGAGCGTGGCGGGCCTCGATTGTTCCTGAATGGTGAGGAAATTTACCCTTTTCTGGCTTTAAGCACCCATCTTTATCCCACAATCGGAAATTTTAAGAAGGCAGGTATTAACATTTACCACCCAATTTTAGGGATGCGTTCTGGATGGCTGGGGCCCAAGCAATACGATTGGTCCATAATAGACGTTTTCTTAGGACGACTACTTGAAATGAATCCTGACGCTTATCTCTTGCCGCGAATCCAGTTGAATACACCAAATTGGTGGAAGGAGGCACATCCATCTGAATTGATCAAATATGGCCTTCCGACGCCAGAGAAGAAGTTCAATATCATCAAAAAGGAAAATTTGCCTCAATCAGAAGGTGGATATCATTTTTTGTCTGGCGGTGAACTCTGGGAGGCTTCCTTTGCTTCTGATGTCTGGCGACAAGATACCGCTGCCATGCTGCAGGATTTTGTAAGACACATTCAGGAGTCTCCTCTGCGTAGCCGTGTCATCGGATATCACCCCACAACAGGCAGAACCGCTGAGTGGAATTATTTTGGCCCGGATTATCTCCCGGATTATAGTGAGCCGATGCAGCGCAGCTGTGGCAAGATTCCCGAACCTCAAGCCAGACTCACGACCACTTTCGGTTTAATTCGCGATCCTGAAAGGGAAAGTGAGGTCATAAGTTTTTATCAGAAGTACCATGAAACCGTAGCGGATACCGTGCTGTATATGGCTCGTGTGTTTAAACAAGAGACAAATCGCCAGTTACTTTGCGGCGTATTCTATGGATACCTGCTTGAACAAGTGAGAATACAGGAGGGAGGATATCTAGCCACTCAAAAAATCTTGAAGAGTCCTGACATTGACTATATCGCTTGTCCCTATACTTACCAGGAGGGCAATGTCAAGAATAGTAAAGGTGTAAAAATCAATATGATTGACGGTGCAGGCAATCTGCTTGGTAACTCAAGAGGTGTCGGCGGGGACGGAGGTTACCGAATGCTGGTCGAATCCGTGAAAAGGCATGGAAAACTGTATATTTCTGAGATGGATCCCAGCACGTACCTTGACGTCAATCCACACACAGTTATTGGTGGGCTTGGTGGCAGGAGCAGCCATACCCTTGAGGGCTCAAAGTTAATATTACAACGTGATTTGGGGCAGGTTTTTGCCAGCGGAGTCGGCGGTTGGTTATATGATTTTGGTCCCTTGAATCAAGCAAAAAATGGCTGGTATTCAAGTGAGCCTCTAATCGATGAGATCAAGCGTTTTGTTGCCTTAGGGGATCGCCGTATGAAATTAGATATTGGTTCTGTAGCCCAAATAGTAGCTGCCTATGATGTGAAAAGCTTCTTTGCTACAGCACATTGGAATGCTGACAGGCCCTGGTATGATTACGGTATTCGCTACACAGACTTCTTTAATCACTGGTTTATAAACACCCAGGCCAGGACATTCCACCGTATTGGTGCGCCAATGGATTTTATTCATAATTTTGATTTGCAGCCAACAGATTCCAAAAAATATCGATTGATGTTTATGGTGAATATGTTTCATTTAACATCCGATGAAATCAGCACACTGAAAGCGATGTTGCGAGATAGTGGGGCGACCATTGTTTGGTATTATGCGCCCGGTTTCATCGGGTCGAAAAGGTTAGATTTGGAACAGATGGAAGAACTAACTGGATTTCGGTTCAAGATTCTTAAAGAGCCGGGAATTATGATGATCCGAGGTAATATCAGTGGTCGGGGTCAATCTATCAGGATGCGGTTTGGGGTAAATGCTCGTCATTACCCACGCTTTGCTGTCATTGACGACGACAGTGAAAACCTCGGCTTGTGGCAAGACGTTGACGAAGTAGCATTTGCGATGAAAGAACATGAGGGGTATAGATCAGTTTACGTGGGAACCGCACCCCTACCCACGCAGATTCTTCGCTGGTTGGCCAAACAGGCAGATATTCCTTTGTGGAGCAGCGAGCCGGATATCGTTCGGGCTACTGAGGATGCGGCGATGATAGTGGCAACCGAGAAAGGCGAACGAAAACTAACATTGCACAAACCCATGGCCTCAATCGATGGAGGTGCATCAAATCGCGAACATGTGCTGAATATGGATTTTGGCGAAGTCAAAATCTTCACGGCGGAATCATAAATGAAAACACTTCATTATCCCGCTTGGGGGACACTGGAGATTAGTGAAGAAGATCAGCCCAAACCAGCAACTGACGAGGTGGTTTTAAAAGTCGCGGCATGTGGAATTTGTGGTAGCGAGCTCGAAACATTCAAAAACCGCAGTCAGCGCCGAACACCTCCTTTGGTCATGGGTCATGAGTTTTGTGGCATCATTGCCGAAATTGGTTCCAATGTACCCGACCGGGAGATTGGCGACCCGGTGGTCAGCAATTCTGTTGTGTCATGCGGGACGTGCAGATGTTGTGCGCGAGGTAGTACTCATCTGTGCACGGACCGTCAGATTTTTGGAATGCACCGGCCGGGCGCTTTCGCGGAATATATCAGTGTTCCGGAGCAATGCCTGATCGACTGGCCTGAAGGACTCCCGGCTGAGTCTGCCTGCCTGGCCGAGCCTTTGGCAAACGGAATCCATGTGGCAAACATTGTTAGCCGCACTGAGCCCAAAACGACTCTTATTTTTGGTGCAGGTCCGATCGGGTTGATGTGCCAGCAAGCCATACAAGTCAAGATTGGAGGGACGATAATAGTCGTTGATTTGGTGAGTGATCGCCTGGAGATTGCTGCCCTACTTGGTGCGAACCAGATTGTGAATGCGTCCCAGGAAGACATTGTTGAGTTTGTAAACGATATGACTTACGGAGAGGGAGTCGATTTAGTCATCGATTCGGCCGGTAATCAAACGACCAAGCAGCAATCCTTAAGCGTATGCCGGGCCGGTGGAGCAGTCGTATGGATCGGACTGCTTGAGAATGCCGTAAAACTGGATTCGTATGATGTCACTCTCGCTGAAAAAACAATATTCGGGTCGTATGCAGCTAGTCTATCCGAATTGCGGGACGCCGTCAATCTCTTGTCATCCGGTTTAGTTGACACGAAAAGATGGCTGCAGTCATTTCCCTTAGAGAGGGGCGTCGAGGCTTTCCAGCGCATGCTTGCTGCACAGGGCATGGATATAAAGGCGGTGCTCATACCATGAATGAGAAATTCAAAATTGTCTATACCGACCACGGTTTTGAGAGTATCGAGATTGAGCGAGGCATTATCGAATCCGCAAATGGAAATTTGATCATTGCGCAGTGCAAGACTGCAGAGGATGTTATCGAAGCAACCGCTGATGCTGATGCGCTATTAGTCCAGTGGGCGCCGGTAACGGCAGATGTCATTGATGCACTAAGACAATGTAGAGTAATAGTCCGGATGGGCATTGGTTTTGACAACGTAGATATTGAAGCCGCCCGCCAAAAAGAAATACCTGTTTGCAATGTCCCTGACTACTGTATCAATGAGGTTGCAGACCACACACTCGCTATGGCCTTGAGTCTAGCGCGCCAGCTTCACATTACAGACCGTCGAGTACGAGACGGTTCGTGGAATATCATTCCTGCTGGGAAAATGCCGGCGTTTCATGAAATGACCTTTGCCACCGTGGGGTTTGGCCGCATTGCCAGGGCCGTTCATCAAAGGGCGCGTCACTTTTCGTTCAAATTGGTCGCGTATGACAAGTTTGTCTCGAGCGAATCCATGCTGGAACAGGGAGTCTCTTTCCTCAATTTGGACAATCTTTTTGAGCATGGAGATATCATCTCTTTGCATTGTCAGCTTACCGACGAAACCGCGCATTTGGTCAACGCGGCCCGACTGCAACGGATGAAACCTTCTTCTATTCTTATCAATACCGCTCGTGGTTTACTGGTTGACACTGTCGCACTGGCTAAGGCGTTAAAATCGGGCGATATAGCGGCCGCCGGCGTGGATGTTTTCGAAACCGAACCTCTGCCGGAAAAGCACCCGATTAGATCCTGTGGAAACGCATTGTTGACCTCTCACACCGCCTGGTATAGCGAGAGCAGTGTTCCTGAACTGCAGAAAAACGCAGCCGAGGAATTGGTTCGTGGTCTACAGGAGAAGCCCTTGCAGAATCAAGTTAACTGATCAACAAGGAGATATCACCCTCACCAATGAAAATCATCAGATTTCAAAACGAACAAAACGATATCTGCTATGGCGCCCGGCAGAAAGATGGTTCGACACTCAGTTTGCAGGGAAGCTTGTTTGATGGCTTTGAGCTCACATCAGATCGAGTCGAAGTTCGCAAACTGTTGGCCCCAATAGTTCCTTCATCGATCCTATGTGTCGGGCTCAACTATCATTACCACGCCAGGGAATGCGGAATGGAGCTTCCCGAGTTTCCAGTACTATTTATGAAAGCGATCAATGCTGTACAGAATCCAGATGATCCAATTTTGATTCCGACTTATTTGACGAGTCAGGAGGTAGATTACGAATGTGAGCTAGCTGTCATCATCGGGAAAACATGTAAGAATATTTCAAGAAAGAATGCCCTGGATTACGTTTTGGGATACACATGTGCCAACGACGTCAGCGCTCGCGATTGGCAAATACAAAAGGGCGGTAGCCAGTGGTGTCGTGGCAAAACCTTCGATACTTTCGCACCATTAGGTCCTTGTATTGTCACAAGTGATGAACTTTCAAAACCGAATGAACTTCAGATAAAGACAATACTTAACGGAGAGGTCGTGCAGGATTGGAACACGAAAGATATGATATTTGATGTGCCGGCTTTGATAGAATTCCTGAGTGGAAGTACTACGTTATTACCAGGAACTGTTATCATGACGGGAACTCCACATGGTGTTGGGATGGGGAAAAATCCCCCACGCTGGCTCAAGTCTGGTGACACGGTCACAATCGATATCGAACAAATCGGTAGCCTCACTAATCCAGTGATGGATGAAAAAGAAGAACGATAATTTTCCTCCGGATCTATTTAGGCAAAAATGACAGGTCACTTCCAATAGCGAGGGGTTCAAATGAAGCTAATCGATTTATCGTATCCACTAGAGCATGGGCAATTGAATTTCCCATGGGATCCCAAGATTAGTGTTTTGCCGCACAATACAGTTTCTTCGATTGGGTACAATATGACAGAGGTCAGTTTGTCTACACACCAGGGAACTCACCTGGATGCTCCATTTCATTTTTATGATGATGGCAAGACAATAGATCAGATCCAATTAGACCGTTTTTACGGTTCTGCAGTGCTTGTAGACTTGGCGCCAGGCAGATATCTTGAGGCGAAGACCCCGATAACAGTCGAGATGTTCGAAGCGTATGAAGACAAGTTTCGGCCGGGAGCGAAGATTGTCTACCGGACCGGCTGGGACCGGATGTTCGGACAGCCAGAATTCTTTTCCGATTTCCCAACCTTGACCCTGGATGCAGCCCGTTGGATTGCGGAGCGAAAGATTGGAATGCTGGGTATGGATACCCCAACTCCGAGTACGGACTGGAAAGAGTGTCATCTCATTCTCTTGAAAGAAAGTGTGGAACTTGTGATAGTGGAAAGTCTGACAAATCTGGATCAGTTACCCGACCAGTTTACCTTTATAGGATTTCCTTTAAACATCAAAGGGCGTGACGGAGCGCCGATTAGGGCCGTTGCATTGGTAGAGTGAGGGAGAAAAAATGAGAGGATTGAGCGGAAAAACAGCCATCGTAACCGGTGGCTTAGGCGATCTGGGATATGCTAGCGCCATAAGGTTGGCTGAAGAAGGGTGTAGTGTGGCATTGTTCGATATCAAGGAGGATGCCCATGGCCAGGCAAAGCAAATGAATCTGGAAACGTACCGTGTGGACATAAGCGATGAAAGACAGATTAAAGATGCATGTTCTGCCGTGGAAACAACGCTGGGACCGGTCGCAATTTTGGTTAACTCTGCTGCACATTTCGTTTTCAAGGGGGTAGATGCAGACGTGGAAGACTGGCAAAATATTCTCAATATCAACGTTATGGGAACCTCCTTGGTCACGAAGCATGTGGTGCCGCAAATGAAGAAACTGAGAAGCGGGAGTATTATCAACTTTTCCTCGGTGAGCGGGTTTGTTGGACAACCGAACTTTGCCACGTACAACTCGACCAAGTTTGCGATTCGCGGCTTGACAAAATGTTGGGCCCATGATTTGGCTTCTTTCGGAATACGTGTAAACAGCGTTTGCCCGGGTTACATCTACACGTCTGCGTTCGTTAATTCGTGCAAGCAATTGGACCTCGATTTGGAGGAAGAGGATCGAAAGGCTTCCGCAATGCATTTACTCGGCAGACAGGGGCGTCCTGAAGAGGTTGCCGGTGCCGTGGCATTCCTGGCGAGCGACGACGCTTCGTTTATTACAGGCAGTGACTTGCTCGTGGATGGTGGCTATCTTGCGAAGTAGGTAGATCATGTTGGAAGAGGCCAGGCGCGGAGCTTGCTCTCAACGATCCTCCAACGACATTTGTGGCATGCATCTGGGTCTAACGATCTCGTAGGACGGGGATAGCGCTACCCTCAAAATGGAGTCGATGGAAAATGGAACGCACAGAACAGCTGGCGCGGAAATTTGGCAGAAAGCATCGTGATGGGATTTTAAGATAGGACGGATGAAATGAAAGAGCTGAGGACAAGGCTGGTTTCATGTGTTCAGTCTGCGCTAATGCGCTTGCTTAAGGTGTACCTGCCCTGCAAAACGATTCTGATTTTGACTGGAATGCTTTGTTGTGCTGCAACAAGTTACGGTCAGGAGTCTATTGATTACCGTTACGCACCCGAATACTGGTACAGTGCGATCGGATTTCCCGGTGATTATCACAAAACGCTCGTTAACGAAGCCGGCTCACTGCTGTACGACTTTGGCCCCGGCCCCTATGTGCGAGCTAACACGGTCATCTCCTTTGGTTTGACGGACGACGAGGCTACGCTGGACAAACAGTATTACACGGACGCGAGAATTCCAGTTGTCTTAACAGATCTTAGCGGAGCACAAAATCGGGTTTTGCTCAAGACGTTCAGCCTGGTGCCGGAGACTTTCTCTCAGAGCCCTCGCACGGACCATGCCGTCTGGCGCACCAATGGCTTAACAGGTAGCCAAGCGTGGGCGAGCCCTCCGGATTCAGTGGATCCGGCTTTTCGCAATGTTGCGTGGGGAACAAATCGTCCCATTGAATACCATCTCCGGGTGGAAAAAGGCAAGGGAAAAACCGTCGTCTTGGGATTCTGCGAAAGCTATAGAAAGACGCCCAGGCTGCGCACCCTCGAACTACACGTCGAAGGCGCTGCAGCGCAAACCATCGATCCACTTGCGGCAGGTCCGGCCAATACGCCCCAGATCTACCAGTTCGCTGCCAAAGACACAAATAGCGATGGCGTTCTCGACATAGAAATCCTCTCGCCGAAGGGCGACCCGAACACCCTACTGAATGTTATATGGGTTTTCCCGGCAGACCATGACCTGGACGAGAGTGCGCTGATCCGCGGAACCTTGTCAAGCCAAGCTGAAATTTATCTAGACGCGGGACGCGAACCGCAAGTGCTGGGCCGTTCGCCGCGCTTCGATGTTCTGCACGGAGAGGTGTCTGGCGGCGGGACGCCGCGCTTAAGCATCAGCACCAAACGCCGGCTTGTCCACGAACCCGGCGCTGATGTCGTTTTTGCCGACGGCATTGCATTCATAAAACTATCTCCCGCGCCGGCGCGAGTGGAGCAGACGGAGCAGGGGCTCGATCTGATCTTCGCGCAAGGCACGGCTCGCGTCCTGGCGGTGGTACAAGACGGTTTTGAAACCGATCCCGCCATCTTTCCTGAACTAAGTGAAATCGACGTTAGCAGAAAGACCGAACAATATTGGCTGGAGGATGCCGGAATTCCATACGATCGCATTATCGTACCGGATGCGCGTTTACAGGACATACTCACATCATCGATTCGTACGTTCTACCAAAGTAGCGAAACGGTCGATGGATTCCTGCAATTCCAACCCGGTGTGGCTTTGTATCGCGGACTGTGGATGCACGACGGCGTCTACTTCGCTGAACTCGCCCTGCAACTTGGGGACGTGGAGAACGCCCGACAAATACTTGAGGGATATCTGCGGCATCAGCATGAATCCGGACAGGTCGAGGTCATGCGGCCGAACAACATTCATCGGGAAACGCCGCTGTTGATCTGGGCGCTATGCCGCTATGCCGCTTTGACTGGCGATGATGCTTGGTTGCAAGCCCGTTGGGACCATATTGAAAGAGGTATCGAGTGGCTTGATCACCTCCGCAAGCAGACACTTCATCCTGGAGCTCCGAACTATGGATTGACCCCGGCCGGATTTGCCGATGGCGGGGTAGGGGGTGTCCAGCCGGAATACGCCACCGTGAACTGGATTCTCATTTCGCTGCTGGAGGCGATTGAAACAGCCAATCGCTACGGGAAACACGAACAAGCAGAGTCGTGGCAGCAATTGTACGAGCTTTTTCTCTCATCTTTTAGAACAGCAATGGAGCGCGACAAGCAGCAAGACAAACATGGCAACTGGTTTTTGCCAGTACTCGTGGGCGCGACCGACTTGAAAGATGTGCCGCAGCGCGGACAATGGATGTTGCCAGAAGCGTTGATGCACGGCCGCCACATTCTGCCAAACGATCCTCTTGTTGACGGTACACTGGCAATGCTGGAGTCTAACAGCGTACAAGGTCTCATCACCAGCGTTGGATGGCTAACTGATGGAATCTGGGTCTATTACGGGGGCTTTCTTGCGGAAGCATACCTGAAGCGAGGCGAAGGAGAAAAAGCTGCTGCGATCTTGTACGCGATGGCTAACCATGCCAGCCCGGTCGCCACCTGGCCGGAGGAACAGATGCCGATAGGGAAAGGGCGTCGAACCGTTGGAGATTTTCCACACGCGTGGGCTAGTTCTACTATGGCAAGGCTGGCCATTCGACTTTTAGCGATGGAAGACGGCAACGACCTTGTCTTGTTCCGTGGACTGCCGCCCGCATGGTTGCATTCGGGAGCCTGTACGGAGCTCAAGGATGTGGCCACGCGCTTTGGGCGTGTTCGCCTGAAACTGCAGGTCTCGCAAGATGGCGAGGAAGTTAGCATCACCCTGAGTCCGCTTTCGGCAGCCGGCGATGGCAAAATCGTCATGGATATGCGTGCATTTAAGGCCATTGGTTTTACCGGATTGAACAGTGAAGCCACTCCGAAATGGGGCGCACCCTTCGAGATAGTCCTGAGGATGGAAGACGAATGATGAAGATAGTGTGTTGATTCTACAACCCATGTCTCAAGAATGAAAGAAACCCCATTCGGGTAATTATGAATCATCACACCAAGCCAAACAATGGTTAACCTCGACACCAGACATACAGCTCTCATCATCGTCGATCTCCAGCAAGATTTCTTCGATTACGATATTTGGCCTGATAGCCTGATTCCAAAAACGCGTGCGACTTTGGTTAAAAACACAAACGAGTTGGTTGGTCATTGCCGCAACAGGCAAATTCCGATAATTTGGTTTAAGCAAGCATTTAAGTCGGATCTGTCCGATGCTTTTCTTCACATGCGCAGGAGCGGCAAAAAATATACAATCTCCGGCACGGATGGCTGCGAACTTCTTACCGAACTTGATGTTTTTCCGAATGACCACATTTTATTGAAAAGCAGGTTCTCCGCGTTTTTTCACACGGATCTCGAACAGCTTCTGGAAAGACTCAACGCAATCTACTTGATACTTGCCGGAATTACCACGGCTTGGTGCATCCGCTCTACAGCAGTTGATGCCTACCAACGTGATTATGAAATTGTCATTGCTAAGGAATGCATCCGGGCATTCACAGAGAGGGAGCATCGCGATTCGGTTCGGGCGATGGACGGATATGTTGCAACCTTTCTTTCAAACAGTGAAATTTCCGAGTGTATCTCAACCCAATCCGGATAAGGTTACCCACTTCCAATGAAGAAAAATGAAACTAATGTGCAATCGGGTTATGACATCGCTGCCGTACCATTCAAGGATGTTGAACTAAAAGACAATTTCTGGGCCAACCGCATTGCAACCAACCGGGACGTGACCATTCCGTACGGATTTAAGAAATGTGAAGAGGGTGGCTGCATCAGGAATTTTGAAAAGGCAGGGGGCCTGCTCAAAGGCGGCTATGAGGGTAAAATGCCATTCGATGACTCCGACGTCTATAAAATCATCGAAGGCGCGTCGTATTCCCTGCGGACGAATCCCGACAAGGAACGGGAGAGATATATCGACGGCATCATCGAAAAAATCGCCGCCGCTCAGGAGGATGATGGCTATCTGTGTACCTGGAAAACCTTGCATCCGGATAGGTCGCCTTCGTACTGGCTAGACGCAGGCCCCCGCTGGCACCATCTGAGCATGAGCCATGAACTCTATAATGTCGGACATCTCTACGAGGCTGCATACGCCCATTTTCAAGCCACGGGCAAACGCAGTCTGCTGAACGTTGCCTTGAAGAATGCTGACTTGGTTGCCCGCACATTCGCCCCTGGAAAAAAGCTCGACCCGCCGGGGCACCAGATCATTGAGACCGGCCTGATCAAATTATATCAAGTTACACGGCGCAAAGAATATCTCGACCTGGCAAAATTCTTCCTGGATCAACGTGGTAATGCTGAAGGTCATGAGCTGTACGGGACGGCTAGTCAGGACCATTTACCGGTCATCGCGCAGGAAGAAGCC
>JAPUIL010000471.1 GCA_027297085.1 Verrucomicrobiota bacterium
TACGCCATGGCCCCTCAATTGCATCCGAGTAGGCCAACCGAATGAACTTTCCTTTGTGATGGGCAAAATAAAGGTAGTATTTTCCAAGAGGATTTTTTACCCAGTTTGGAACACGAATCACTGAGGGACCGTTTATCTTATCACCCAATGTGAGCGACGACTCGGCAGTGATAATGGGATTGGAAGCAAACCGGGTAACCGTTATTTTGGAATCTTCATCCTTCTCCCTGCACCCGACAGTCAATAAAATCAGCGGCGCCATAACCAGACACACAGCCAAAGGAACTTTCCTGATTCCAAGCATACAAATCAACCTAAGTAATTTTTAGCGCTAAGCCATCCAATTTTCGATGTGAGAAAAGACTTCGACCTTCTCCGAACCTGACCTTTGTCGATTGCCCCTTGCGTTCCTTTCGAGGGGGTCAATCCTTCAATCCCGCATTAGCATGCACCAGCCGTCGCCTTGAAAGGCTATGGCTAGGCACTGCGATTGCAAGGAATGACCCCGACGCCGGTCTTGCTTCGATAATTTATCGATAACCTGCTTAACTTAGTGCCATTCCCCCTTGACCCTATCTTTCTCCAGATCAGAATCCGGCGAATGCTCTCCACCGCACGTAACACCCACTCTGTCAGTCTATTTTCCCTCCTGGGAATACTCTGGGCTGTCTCGATTGGTAACGCCCAAATCCTGACTCCACTGATCGAGGCCGAATCTCAGAAAGCCAATACTTTTTTTGATCGAGTATTCGATGAAGCCTTAGATCGGCACCCGGAACACCAAACCTATCTTGGAATAAAAAAAGATTACGGAGAATGGGATGACTATTCAGAAGAGGCCAATTTCCGTGAGCTGGAGATCACCATACAAAACCTCAGGGAGCTTGAAGGAACGATCAAGTACGAGCTGCTGGATTCCCAGACCAAGGTCAGCTATCGTATGGCGAAAAAAGGCTATGAAGACCAGATCCGGAATTTCAAATACCGTCATTACAATTACCCGGTCAATCAGATGTTCGGAACGCATACCAGTATTCCATCATTTTTAATAAACCAGCATTTGATAACCAATCTAACGGATGCGGAAGCCTACATCTCCCGATTAACGAAAGTAGACCAAATTTTGGAACAACTCATAGTCAATCTGAAGATTCGCGAAGAAGTCGGCATCGTGCCCCCACGATTCGTCTTTCCACGTGCACAGGAATCCTGTCGGAATATCATAAGCGGCATCCCATTTTCGGATACAGGAAAAGACTCAGCCCTATTAGCCGATTTCAAAAAGAAAGTTAATGCCCTGGACCTGAAGGACTCACTTCACGAAGGACTTATCCGTTTGGCAAGTGATGCTCTGTTGAAGGATCTTCAGCCAGCCTATGAAAGTTTGATTGAGTTTTTGGTGAATCAAAATAAACGAGCAAACGACGATGCTGGGGTCTGGAAGTTCGATAAAGGTGCGGCTTACTACAACGAAGTGTTGCGCTTAACCACCACTACAGCATTGACGGCCGACCAGATCCACCGGATCGGATTGACCGAGGTTGATCGTATTCATGGAGAAATGCGCATGATCATGAAACAGGTTGGCTTCAAAGGTGCCCTGCAGGACTTCTTCGAGTTCATGCGCACCGATGAACAATTCTACTACCCGAATACGGATGAAGGCCGGGAGGCCTACCTGGAACGTGCGGTGGCGGTCATTGATGACATGCGGGATCGACTGGACACATTGTTCATCACAAAGCCCGAAGCAGATATAATCGTCAAACGCGTTGAGGCTTTTCGCGAAAAATCCGCAGGCACCGCTTTTTATCAACGACCAGCCCCAGATGGTACCCGTCCCGGCACTTATTACGCCAATCTCTACAATATGAAGAACATGCCCAAGTATCAGCTTGAAGCGTTGGCCTATCACGAAGGGATTCCCGGGCACCACATGCAGCTGGCACTCAGCATTGAATCCGAAGGCCTCCCTAAATTTCGCAAGTTTGGCGGACAAACTGCCTACATTGAAGGCTGGGGACTTTATTGCGAGCAGATCCCCAAGGAACTGGGACTCTACACCGACCCTTATTCCGACTTCGGTCGACTCGCTATGGAACTCTGGCGCGCATGCAGATTGGTCGTTGACACCGGTATTCACGCCAAGCGCTGGACCCGCGAAAAAGGCATCGAGTATTACAAGACGAACACGCCCGATTCCGAGCGCGATTGTGTCCGCATGGTGGAACGGCACATCGTCATGGCCGGACAGGCCACCGCCTACAAAATTGGAATGCTCAAAATTCTCGAGCTCCGCGAAAAAGCTAGAAACCTCATGGGGGATGACTTTGACATTCGTCAGTTCCATGAGGTCGTACTTTCAAACGGAGCCGTTCCACTCGATATCCTCGAAGAGCTCATCGACGATTACATCACGTCGGAATAATAATGAATGTCCGTTTTATGAACTATCTATTGAGCATCCTTCTGGCATTGTTTTGCACCTCCGTTACCTGTGCCCAGTTGCCCCTCAATCCGCCTCCGGGTATTCCCATCCCACAGGATATAAGACAAGCCCTGAAAAAAGAAACTGCGGAGCTAAAACAAACCATCGATGAGCTTCGTGAGGCTAGCCAGGGGGATGCAGCGAAGCTGGACCTGATCAACGACGTAGTGATCTATTACAACGCAGTCCACTATGCATTAATTCACAACCAGTTTTACTCGGACAAGAAAAAGGACGAATTCGAAATCGCTTCTCAGCAGCTTAAAACAGGAAGAGAACGCGCGGCTGCCCTCAATCAGGATCAGGCTCCATGGACAAGCCAGACCGGCCTGGTCGTTCGAGGATACCTTTCAAAAATCGATGGTTCCGTTCAGCCGTATGGATTGGTGATCCCCGACTCCTACGACTTCGATTCAACGAAAAAACAACGCCTCGATATCTGGTATCACGGCCGTGGCAACACCCTGTCAGAACTCAAGTTCATCGACCAACGGGAAACCGATGTAGGAAAACTCGTTACCGATCAGGCCATCGTTCTTCACCCTTACGGTCGTTACTGCAACGCCAACAAATTTGCCGGGGAGATCGATACCTTCGAAGCCATCGAGCATGTGAAGAAACACTACCCCATCGACCCCGATCGCATCAGCGTTCGCGGATTTTCCATGGGCGGAGCCGCCACCTGGCATATGGCTGCCCACCATGCCGGACTCTGGTCGGCTGCGGCACCGGGAGCCGGTTTCGCCGAATCAGCCATCTATGCCAAGGTCATGGAAAAGGATCCAAAGCCCACCTAGTATGAGCTCAAGCTCCACCACCTTTACGATGCTACCAAATACGCGGTTAACCTGGCCCACTGTCCAACCGTTGCCTACAGCGGTTCTATTGATCCACAGAAACAAGCCGCCGATATCATGGCGAAATACATGGCCAACGAAGGCCTGGACCTTATGCATGTGATTGGCGACGGCATGGGCCACAAATACGACGATGTCTCACTAGAAATTGTTAACCGCACAGTCGACGAATGGGCCCATGTGCCGAAGGATAAATATCCTAACAAAATAAATTTCGTCACCTATACTTTGCGCTATAACACAATGCACTGGCTAACAGTGGACGCGTTAGAAGAGCATTGGTCCGAGGCACGGGTTACCGCTGAAATTACGACCCAAAGCTCCATCGATATCACAAGCAGCAACGTCACTTCCTTGACTCTGAAGATTCCTCATAACAATTCCCAGCTAAACCTGCACGGAAACATCACGATTAAGATCAACAACTCGGAATTCATTGTTCCTGGAAACAACAAAACCATTTCCTTAATCCGAGAAAATAAATCCTGGCATCTGACACCAGCCCGCCCTGCGAAGCTGTTGCGAAGCGGGGACACTTCATCATCCGCGCTGACAAAGCGCCACGGTCTACAAGGCCCCATCGACGATGCCTTTATGGACAGCTTCATCTTCGTAACACCCACCGGCCAAGAACAATCACCTGAACTATCAAAGTCGGTGGATGAAGAAATGGAAGATGCCCTTCTCCAATGGTGGCGGCAATTTCGAGGAGAACCCAGAGTAAAGAGAGACGTCGACCTCACTACCAACGATATCCAAAACAACCATCTTATCCTCTGGGGTGATCCATCCAGCAACTCCATCCTGAATCGTATCCAAAATTCCTTACCCGTACATTGGGATGCAGATCAATTTTCTCTTCATGGCAATCAACACGATGCCCGAACCCACATCCCGGTCCTGATTTACCCCAACCCGCTGAATCCGCATCGCTACGTTGTCCTGAACACTAGCTTCACTTTCAGCGAATTCTCCGGTGGCACCAATTCACTCCAAATCCCCAAGCTACCAGACTGGGCGGTTATCGATTTATCAGTCCCACGCAACCAACGTCATCCAGCCGCGGTCGTCAACGCAGGTTTCTTCGACGAACACTGGCAGTTTAAAGACCATTAAAAATAAGACTGGAGCTCACCCCTGCGCCGGACATCGAGCGTAAAACAGTGGAATCCGCCGGCATAGTGCACAGCTGCTTCTCTAAACGCACAGGGAATTGGTTCAAATCCCCAATCTTTCAAAGCTTCGATAAAGGGGATTTCTTCCTTCTCAACGACGATCCGCTTGTGATCGAGCATCAGGATGTTCATGTGATACCACTCATAGGATTTGTAGGCAGGAAAATTAGTTGGCAGAGTGGATCGTGGAGCTTCCAGCAGGTCCCAATCGGAATTCTCGAAAATCGAGGGAAGTTGTTTAATGGGTCGACCAGGATTAATCAGCAGCTTGCCAGGACATAGCGGTACAAAAGTGGTATCGATATGCACGGGGTCATCATCCTCAAAATCGACCAGGTGCACCCGGTAACGGTCGCCCAGGTGTCGCTGCAACCACTCGGCTCCGAATTTGTTGCTCACCTGGCTTCTCTGCATAATCAGGTCTTTTCCAAACCTGGCTACATCTGCCGCGTCCCACACCGGTTCGAATTCTGTGGTCACATAAGTATCATTACTGCGTTCCCAATAAGGATCATAGAGCTCATTACTCAACTGAGGTTTGGGAGCAGCCGTCCAACGGGCTCCTTTTTTGAAATACTCCTTAAGCAAAGGACGATAGCTGAGAATTTCAAAATACTTGGCCCTCGATGCCATGGGACATTCGATGATTTCATCTCCAACCACCAACATGGAATCACGCGGATTGGCCTGGGCATTTCCCCCGGCGGATTTCCAGTCCATGGTGGCGAATGGTCTGGCCTGATTTGTAGGCTCGGGTCGGCGAATGGTAATCCCTTCCTGTTTCAAGATATGGAGGAACTCATTCAATTGGGTCTGGACCTGTTTCACTTGATGCTCCGACCGTAACTTGCCACCAAATTCGCGATGGTAGGCCGCAATGTCCTCCACATAATCTTCATGCATGCATGCTTCGAGAAAAAGATTCCAAGGAAGGTAACTGGAACCTTCGAGAACACCAACGATCACTTCTTCAAGCGGATCCCATTCGTTGTATGATTTTACTGCAGATTGCCTTGATTCAGATTTCATGAGAGATCCTTTTAGTATCAAGGGTTGTTCTTCTTTTGCTGGACGCACTTTGCCAGCTCAGCAGGTGTCTCCTTTTTAAAAATGACGTCCATGGACAAGTCCACCTGGAATTGATTGTTTATCTCATTGTTTATCTTCATAGCCAAAAGCGAATGTCCCCCCAGTTCGAAAAAACTGTCCGTTGTTTTCACCGGCTTATACTCAAGGATGTCCTCGAATATTGTAGCGATCGATGCTGCAACGGACTGGTCGACAGCTGGTGGTTTGGAAGTTGGTTTGAATGGAGAGTCCGAGATCAGAGACTTTCGATCCAATTTACCGCTTACGGTGTGCGGAAGCGCGTCCAACCGGGTTATGAAAGATGGCACCATAACCTCGGGTAGTTGGCTGGTTAAATAGTCCTTTAACTCGGCAGGCTCCGACCTTTCCTCTTCAGAAAAAGAAACGTAGAATGCATGCAGTCGCATATCATTTGGTCCATGCTCTTTTAATACCACCGCACTTTCACTTATATCCGACCGTCGGTTTAAAAGGGACTCAATCTCGCCAGGTTCTATCCGAATTCCCCTCAACTGAATTTGCCGATCTTTTCGTCCCAGAAATTCCAAGGTTCCATCCGTATGGAATTTGGCCAGATCACCCGTCCGGTAAAGCGTGTCCTCTTTCCCTTCCGAAAATGGATTCCGGACAAAAGATTCAGCTGTTTGCACCGGAAGATTTAGATATCCGGGAGCGACTCCGACTCCACCGATGTAGATCTCGCCGGAAGTACCCACAGACACAGGATCACCCGATTCATCGAGCAGGTAGATCTGTGTGTTAGAAATCGGTTTCCCGATACTTATGGTTTTTGCACCTGGAACACTCTGCCAGAAAGTCGAGAACACGGTTGTTTCAGTCGGTCCATACCAATTGTGAAGTTTGGCATGGATAGTCTGGTGAAATTTTTCATTCAGATCCACTCTGAGGGCTTCACCTAGGCAACAGACAAATTGAAGTGTCTTGCAACCGGATACTTTGGGAATATCGAGCATAGCGCGAAGTAATGAAGGCACTGTGGATAAATGAGTCACACTCTGGTCTTGAATAGTTTTTACCAGATAATCGGCGTTACCTTGGCCGCCCTGTTTGGCAATGATCAAAGTGGCCCCATTCACGAGTGGCCAGAACACCTCAATGATCGAATGATCGAAGCCTATGGACGACGCCTGGAGCGATCTGTGCTCAGGTGTTATTCGGTATTCCACCTGAAGCCAATGCAATAGATTCAAGACGCCCAGCTGAGAAATTTTTACCCCTTTGGGTTGTCCGGTGGAACCCGAAGTATACATGACACACAGGGGTGAGTCTGCCGAAGCTGCGGTAGGAAACGCCTTTTGAGCGTGGTTCGACTGAGCCCAGTTGAACTTATCCACATAAATGCGCTGGGCCTTACAGCCTGCCAATCGTGGATTGAGAGCTGAATGGCTTAAAACCAGTTTTGCCTCGGTATCCTCAATCTGATACAACAATCGTCGATCCGGGTGATCCGAATCCAGTGGAACAAAGGCCGCTCCCACTTTTAACACCGCAAACAGTGCGAACAGGTATTCCAAAGACCTCTCAAAACACAGTCCGACCACGTCCCCAGGTTCTACTCCCAAGCCGCTAAGTCGATGAGCCAGGTAGTCCGCGCGACTGTTAAGTTCGCCGTAACTTAAATCTTCCCCTTCAATAATTGCCGCTGTCGCATCTGGAGTTTTTTTAGCCTGTATCACAAAGAGATTTTCAACGGTTTGGTTCGTTGGAAACGACAATTCAGTGTCATTAAATTCGATCAATATTTTATGGCGCTCTTCAGGTGATAGCATGGCTAATTAATTTTCCAGCACTTATGGAATATTTGAGAATACCTTTTTCAATTTCCACTTACTTGATCTCTATGCGATAATGCCATATGACCCATTAAAATCTGATTCCCGACCAGGCAGCAAGAAAACTCTAAAGAAGCTCTTAAAAATCGTCGAGCTGCGCTCGAAATGTCAGCTTACGACTTTCGCAAAATCGGGCATAAATTGGTTGACGAGATAGCGGGGTTTTTGGAGTCACTACCAGAGAGGAAAGTCACGGAGTCCCAATCGGTGGCGGAAATTCAAAATGTTCTGGGAAACGCTTCTCTCCCACAAGAAGGTATGGACTCGGCCCAATTACTGAAAGAAACCACTGACCTTCTTGTCGATCACTCACTCTTCAACGGTCACCCACGTTTTTGGGGATACGTCACTTCTTCCGCAGCGCCCATCGGAATTCTAGGAGATTTCCTGGCTTCCGCCGTCAACCAAAATGTCGGGGCTTGGCAGCTTTCACCCATAGCCAGTGAAATAGAAGCACAAACCATCCGCTGGATTGCCGAGTTCATTGGCTACAATACGGACTGCGGCGGCCTCATGGTCAGTGGAGGTAACATGGCGAACTTTGTCGGTTTCCTCGCTGGACGAAAATCCAAGACGCCTTGGGACGTCCGAAAAGAAGGTCTGCAAAATCGGGACGAACAAGTGCGCGTCTATTGCTCCGATGCCACGCACACTTGGGTTCACAAAGCTGCCGATCTCTTTGGACTGGGCACCGATGCCATTCGATGGATCCCGAGCGATATCGATCAACACATGGATGTGGCAAAACTGGAGGAACAAATCGAAACCGACATCAAACTGGGTTTCATCCCCTTGCTTGTCGCAGCCTCTGCCGGAACCGTGGCCACCGGTGCGGTCGATCCGATCAATGCGATTGCCGACCTTTGTGAAAACTACCAACTCTGGCTTCACGTCGACGGAGCTTACGGAGCTATGGCAGCAGCCCTGCCCGAAGCTCATGAAGACTTGAAGGCCATTCACCGCGCAGACTCAGTAGCTCTGGACCCGCATAAGTGGCTTTACAGCCCGATCGAGGCGGGGTGCACGCTGGTGCGCAATGCCCAGGATCTTCCAGACACATTCAGTTTCCAGCCCGACTATTATCAATTCGACATTGAAGGTGACCAACCGCCCACCAACTACTACGAACTCGGTCTGCAAAACACCCGTGGCTTTCGCGCATTAAAAGTCTGGTTGGCCTTCCGCCAAGTCGGCAGTTCAGCCTTCGTCGAAACAATCCGCCAGGACATACAACTTGCCCAGGCGATGTATGATGCTTTCGCGGCTCACGAGGAACTCGAAGCATTTACCTGCCACCTCAGCATCACCACGTTTCGCTACGTCCCCCAGTATTTGTAAACGACCAAACACGACTCCCAAGAATATCTGAACAAACTCAACGAAGCCCTTCTCAATCAACTCCAGGAAGAAGGCCGAGCCTTCGTATCCAATGCAGTACTACAGGACAACTACGTCCTCCGCGCCTGCATCGTGAATTTTAGAACCACTC
>JAPUIL010000472.1 GCA_027297085.1 Verrucomicrobiota bacterium
AAAGAAAAGGCCTATGCCGCGGGTTCTAAACTGAGACTTGTCCTAGAAAACTTGTAATAGCGCTTTGCCTATTCAGAGAAACTTGCACTTTATCGTTCAAGTGGAGTAGAGGTTTACCTTTCTCTCATCAGCAATTCATCATGAAAGCCTTAGTTCTCAATGCTGCAAAACAACCACTTGAAATGGAGGAACGTGCCGAACTCACGCCAGATTCAGGAGATGTTGTCGTAAAACTAAAAACTGCCGCCTTAAATCGTCGTGATTTTTGGATTACGCGAGGTATGTATCCTGGTATCGTATATCCAATCATTCTTGGCTCGGATGGGGCGGGTGTGGTGTCGCAAGTGGGAGAGGGAGTTGAATCATCGTGGATTGGCAACGAGGTGATTATTAATCCTAGTCTTGATTGGGGAAATAAACAAATCGCCCAGGCAGATGATTTTAATATTCTTGGGCTTCCACGCGATGGAACCTTTGCTACAGAAGTCACCGTACCTGAAAGTCAATTACATGCAAAACCTGCCCACTTGAATTGGGAAGAAGCAGCAGCCCTTCCCCTGGCCGGATTGACTGCGTATCGCGCGTTATTTTCACAAGGTGGGTTGCAGCAGGGTGAGACCATCTTGATCACCGGAGTGGGTGGGGGAGTGGCCACATTTGTTCTGCAGTTTGCCGTTGCAGCCGGAGCCGAGGTTTGGGTGACGTCTTCTTCCGAGCAGAAGATTGACCGCGCGGTGAAACTGGGAGCCAAGAGAGGGTTTCTCTACACTGCTGAAAATTGGGCCGAAGACTTTGTAAAAACGGCGGGTGCGCCGAGCTTGATCATCGATAGCGCTGCTGGGCCGGCCTACGATACTCTCATCGACTTGGTAGCGATGGGTGGACGGATTGTGAATTTCGGTGCGACCCTTGGTCCTCCGGACAAACTTGAAATGCGCAAGTTATTTTGGAAGCAGCTTCGACTGCAAGGATCTACTATGGGTTCACCAGCCGACTTCGAGGACATGTTGAAATTTTCAGCCAAACATGGGGTGGTGCCTATTATCGATGCCACCTATTCACTCGCCGAAGGCAACACTGCCATTGAACAAATGAAAGTCTCCCCACAGTTCGGAAAGTACGTATTAACCAACGACTGATCTGCCCTTTGGAAAGCCATCTCTGGATCGCCATCAATTTTTGAAAACCGAGGGGTTTTCATAGGCGGGAACACCCATGCAGTTGCGTGATAAGGCCAACGCGGCCGACCTCAAAGCCACCTTGAACATTTTGGCTCCTGAAGAAGAGCGAACGGCCAAGTTCTTTTCGGAGAATGGCAAAACTTTCTGGTTGGCCTGGTCCGGTTGGCCGGAATACGATACCATCCGTTTTATTCGTGGAAGCTTTCTATTTAAGTAGAATTATACGAGTGCCATGTATTGTGCATTCAAATTTGAGTTTTTGCCAAAACCCCAATGAATCTTACAGACTACCAGTGTAGCGGCTTTTTCGATGAGATGTTCGAAACCAACGGCCAAATCCGTCCGCATTATCAAGTATTAGGTGATCGTATTAAGGAACTCTATCTGGACGATTTGGTTGAGAAACAACAAAGGCTGGATCAATCCTTTCTGGAACAAGGGATCACTTTCACGGTATACAACAATGACGCGGGGACTGAGCGCATTTTCCCGTTCGACCTGATACCACGGATCATTCCCAAGGATGAATGGCGTTTGCTGGAACAGGGGTTGGTCCAGCGGATAACAGCACTGAATTTATTTCTCTACGATATTTATCACGAACAGAACATTCTCAACAATGGGACTGTGCCTAGAGAACTTGTCATGAGCGCGCCGCATTTTAGACCGGAAATGATGGGTGTCGATGTGCCGCAGGATGTTTACATTCACATATGCGGAACTGATTTAATCCGAGACGATCAGGGCAACTATCTCGTTCTGGAGGACAATGGGCGATGTCCATCTGGTGTTTCGTATATGCTGGAAAACCGGGCGGCAATGAAGCGTGCCTTTCCTAACCTGTATAGCGACTCCCAGGTTCAACCTGTCGACATTTATCCGGATGAGTTACTGGCTGCCTTGCGGCACACTGCACCTCAGGGAAAGGTGAATCCCACCTGTGTTTTGCTAACGCCAGGAGTGTACAATAGCGCTTACTTTGAACATGCATTTTTGGCGCGTGAAATGGGTATTGAGATCGTCGAAGGTCAGGATCTCATCGCATCGAACGGATTTATATACATGCGCACCACAAAAGGCTTGGAACGGGTGGATGTTATTTATCGACGTATTGATGATGAATTTTTGGACCCAACCGTATTTCGCAAAGACTCTTTGCTGGGAGTTCCAGGTTTGATAGACGCCTATCGCCGGGGGAACGTTACCTTGGCAAATGCGATTGGCACCGGCGTCGCGGATGACAAGGTTCTCTACTACTATGTGCCCAGAATTATCGAATACTACCTCGATCAGGAGCCCATTTTACAGAGCGTTCCGACCTACCTGGCTTCGGTAGAAGAGGATCGGAAATACATCTTGGATAATCTCGAATCCCTGGTCGTTAAAGCGGCCAATGAGGCCGGAGGATACGGCATGTTGATGGGGCCGACTGCCAGTAAAAAGGAAATCGAAAAGTTTCGAAAGCTGGTGAGTGAAAATCCCCGCAACTACATCGCCCAGCCTGTGGTATCTTTGTCGCGTCATCCAACGGTCATCGATGGCGAGCTGTATGGTAGGCATGTGGACCTGCGGCCCTATGTGCTCTATGGTGAAAAAGTTAGTATAATTCCAGGAGGTCTAACGCGGGTAGCATTGGTTAAGGGGTCCCTCGTTGTTAATTCATCACAAGGAGGTGGTAGTAAGGACACCTGGGTCCTTCATTAATACCATGCTTTCCCGTGTAGCAGATAGTCTTTATTGGATGGCCCGCCATATTGAACGGGCGGAGAATTTGGCCCGTTTGATGGAAGTGATTAATCTGTCGGGTTTGGATCTCGCTCTAAGCACCGACCAACAGGTACGCCACTATTGGATGCCTGTTTTGGAGGCTACGGCTTGCGATGAACTTTTTGCAGAAACACAAGATGAGGACTCTTCTGCCGCCGACATTCTGGAGTTCATGAATTTTTCCAAAGCGAATCCCGACTCCATTCGGAATTGTATCGCCACGGCTAGGGAAAACGCACGCATGGTGCGCGATAAACTGTCAGTAGAAATGTGGCTTGAGCTGAATGGCACTGCTCACTTAAGCGGTTTTTTGTCAAATATCGGAGCAAGACCGGCTTCGGGGTCATTCCTTGCAATCGTGCATGCCAATGCGGGATTTAAGGTTTGACCCCCTCGAACCCCGATTTTCTCACTTTCGACGGCACATCTACAAGCGTTGCGCAGTTTCGAACGTGCCGAGCGAACGCGACATGACCACACGAGCCCCGTGACACCAGCATAACAAACGGATATCGAAGGGGTGTATTTCTGAAGAAA
>JAPUIL010000473.1 GCA_027297085.1 Verrucomicrobiota bacterium
GACGATCGTCAACGCGGTGATGGATGCCCTCGCTCCGCTGGGGATAAAACATATTGACACACCCTTAACAGCAGAGAAGGTCTGGCACGCCATGCAAGCCAGCCAAAACGGAGGATAGGCCATGTACACAACAGAATTTGAATATGTCCGAGCGGCAACACTTGACGAAGCCATCTCCTTACTCAAAGAAGACAAAGACGCCAAGTTACTTGCTGGGGGACACAGCCTGTTGCCTGCTATGAAATTTCGCTTGGCGCGACCCGGAAAGCTGATCGATATCGGTCGCATCGAAGACCTACGAGGGATCGATAAATCCAAGGACACGGTAAGCATTGGGGCGCTTACCACCCATGCCATGATCGCAGCGTCGGATGATGTGCCAACTGCGCTGAGCGAAGCGGCAGCCGGAGTGGGCGACCCGCAAGTGCGCGTTCGCGGGACGATCGGCGGCAACATCGCCCACGCGGACCCCGGTTCAGACCTCCCAATCGTACTTGTCGCCCTGGGAGCAACAGTCCAATTAATGGGATCAGGTGGTAAACGATCTGTCGCTGCCGAAGATTTCTTTATGGGATTGTTTGAAACCGCATTGAGCGAAGGAGAAGTCATAACCTCGATTGAGATCCCGGTTTCAGGTAAGGGCAGTGGTTCAGCTTATGCAAAACTGGCAAACCCAGCCTCGCGTTATGCTATGGTCGGAGCCGCCGCGACCCTGACGGTCAACAATGGCACGTGTGATGATTGCAGCGTTGCTGTAGGTGGACTTACTCACATGGCGATCAAAGCGCCCTCGGTGGCGGCAGCTTTAGTAGGCAAAGAAATCTCTGACGAAAGCATTGTCGAGGCCGCTCAAGCCGTTCAGAGTGACTTAGGCGGTGATATCCTTAGCGATATCCACGCGAACGAAGAGTACCGCCGGGCGATGGCAACAGTGATTGTGAAAAATGCGCTCACCGATGCCGCCGCACGCGCCTAATCCTAAGAAAATTCAATCTCGAAAGGAATAGGAATATATCTGGCGCCGAAGAAGTATGTCGGCACCAGATAGTTTTATCCAACAAGAGCCCGGTCGAATAACTGTTTAAATATTTATCTATCTCCATTTTTGATGTTTGACCACATCAACATAATTCAATAGCGAGTATGGCTCGAATCAGCCAAAAACCCTGTATTCGAAAGGATATTTAACCTATGCACAGCAGATATGAAGAGGCCTATACTCAATCCCTACAAGACCCCGAAGCATTTTGGGCTAACGCCGCAGAAGATGTGAACTGGTATAAGAAATGGGATCGCGTATTGGATTCTTCGGACCAACCCTTATACCGCTGGTTTTTAGGCGGTGTAGTAAACACCTGCTACAATGCCCTGGATCTGCATGTAGAAAACGGGCGCGCTGATCAACTCGCCCTTATTTATGACAGTCCAGTAACTGACACGATAAAGACTTTTACTTATCGTGAACTGCTGGACGTAGTAGCGCGCTTTGCAGGCGTTCTACGCAGCCAGGGGATCCAGAAAGGGGATCGCGTAATTGTTTACATGCCGATGGTTCCTGAAGCCGTAATTGCAATGTTGGCCTGCGCGCGGATCGGGGCCGTTCACTCCGTTGTGTTTGGGGGATTTGCGGCAAACGAACTGGCAACCCGCATCGATGATGCAAAACCAAAAATCATTGTTTCTGCATCTTGCGGCATCGAAGTGGAGAGAATCATCGAATATAAGCCCTTGTTAGATAAGGCTATTGAACAGGCAGAGACGAAACCAGAATATACTATTATTCTTCAAAGACCTCAAGCCCAAGCTTCAATGATTGAAGGTCGCGATCTTGATTGGGACAGTCTAATGTCTTCCACCAAACCGGTTGACTGTGTTCCGGTGGCTGCAACCGACCCCTTATATATTCTCTACACTTCAGGGACCACGGGCATACCTAAGGGGGTGGTACGTGATAATGGCGGCCATCTCGTCGCGCTAAAATGGAGTATGAAAAACATCTACGGGGTTGATCCTGGAGAGGTGTATTGGGCTGCTTCAGATGTGGGCTGGATCGTAGGGCACTCTTATATTGTTTACGCTCCCCTATTTCACGGATGCACAACGCTTCTGTATGAAGGAAAACCTGTCGGGACTCCCGACCCAGGCGCTTTTTGGCGCGTAATCTCCGAACACAATGTAAGTGTTTTGTTTACAGCGCCCACAGCCTTTCGGGCGATAAAACGCGAAGATCCAGAGGGTGCACTAATCGAAAGATATGAGATGAAAAAATTCCGTTCATTGTTTCTTGCAGGTGAACGATGCGATCCAGACACCCTTCAATGGGCAAAAGATAAACTTAATATAACAGTCATCGACCATTGGTGGCAAACCGAATCAGGTTGGCCTATGGGTGCAAATTGTGTGGGGTTGGAGGAATTTCCCATCAAACCAGGATCTTGCACCAAAGCGGTTCCTGGATATGATATCCGCATCGTCAATGATGAAGGAAAGGAGGTTGAGCCAAAAAAGATCGGCAACATTGTCATCAAATTACCTCTTCCGCCTGGTTGTTTTCCAACACTGTGGAATAATGATTCTGGATATCGAGAATCGTATCTCGACAGCTACCCCGGGTATTACAAAACCGCGGATGCTGGTTATAAAGATGAGGATGATTACCTGTGGGTCATGAGCCGCACAGACGATATTATCAATGTAGCCGGGCACCGCTTGTCCACCGGTGGGATCGAGGAGGTGTTGGCTTCACATGCCGATGTGGCCGAATGCGCAGTTGTCGGAATCGCCGATGAAATCAAGGGGGAGATTCCTGTGGGATTCCTTGTCCTAAACGCGGGGGTAAATCGTCCAGGCGAAACAATTATCCAGGAAGTTATCCAAATGGTGCGAGACTCGATCGGCCCTGTAGCATCCTTTAAGGTTGCGACTGTTATCAAACGACTGCCCAAGACACGTTCCGGCAAAATATTACGCGGCACGATAAAAAAGATGGCCGAAGGAATTCCATATAAAATTCCCGCAACCATTGACGACCCAAACATTCTAGATGAAATTAAATCTGATCTTGCAAATTTAGGATATCCTCATTAAGCGGAGTTTCCGAATAAGAGACTTGTCAAAAAGTATGGTACCAATGCAAGATAAAGCCGAAATGGAGAATTCTAGAGTTCTATTTGGCTAGAATTTTTTTCATCGTATAGAGAATAAAAGGAATAAATATGAGCGAATCAACCGTATACACTGCAGATATCCGCATAGAGCGGGTCAAAGGACCCCACCGGCGCGCTTATCTTCCCGAAACACCTGACCCCATTCATTTTGGTGTCCACTCTGAAATCGCT
>JAPUIL010000474.1 GCA_027297085.1 Verrucomicrobiota bacterium
ATAGACACTAACCAGGCCTCGTTGTTGATGACCGTTCATTTCCAGCTGGTAGACATACAAACAAGCTGTGGATTCACGCTCTAGAGCTCCAGTATCCTGAAGTGCCTGGAGATTTTCCTTCGCTTTCGAGTAAACCGGATCCGAATAGAGGTCAGTGCCTTCCGGTAAATCGACCTCGGCACGAACTACATGGAGGAAGCTGTTGGGGTTCCCCTGAGTCAGCTTACGTGCCTCCTCCGTGTTGACCACGTCGTAAGGCAAAGAAGCCACAGAAGCGGCCTGTTCCGGATTCGGTCGTAGACCTTGGAATGCGCGAATTTTCATAGCGACGCAAGGCAACAAATGAGTTCTGGCATGGCAAGTTAATTTGCAGGTCCTGCGGCAGTATTGCTAAAACGCGGATATTTCCTTGGTTACAGGGGATTTAACGAACCATTTACGTAGGATTTTCTACCAGAGATCCACCCAGTGCTACTTACTCTAGGCTCATTCTGAGGTGGCGGCAAAAGTCAATTAATTGTAAAAAATTTGCTACTCATTGATTCCATGGCGGTTTATGGGCGGTTATACTCAATTCTCCTGCCTTCGAGAATCTATCACCTGCCTTCCGCTCCTCCAGATGTTTTCTAAGTCCTCCAAGCTAGATACGCATGAAGAATTGCAACGTGCCAAACAAGAGTTGGCCCTCTCGCGGCGCAGGGCACAATTATTGGAGCAGCGACTTCGAAACAACCAGCAGGTATTTGTGGATTTTGAATCGATAGCCAAAGCTATAGGACATTTGATTGTCTCTAAGGATTCTGAGCGGGCAGTCCGGGATACTCTGTCGCTGATTGGTGAAGGCTCTGCCCTCGATAGAATTTACATCCTCAAGAATACTCAAGGCGGCCATCAAGGTGCAGTTATTAATCAGGTCCATACTTGGGTTAACAAAACCGGGAATGTGCAAGCACCGGATTTCCAGTCGCTTCCCTATGAGGTTTTTTTCCCAACCTGGATAGCCCGATTGAAAAACGGAGAACATCTTTTTGGATCTCTGGATCAGGCACCGGATATAGAACACCTGACGCTTGCAAAACAAGGTGTGGTATCCTTCCTATGGATACCCTTGTTCTTCGATGATGAATGGTGGGGTGTAATGGGTTTTGACCAGGTGGCTCATGACCGAGTTTGGCACCCGAAGGAAATTTCAGGTTACGTTCTATTAGCCACCAGTATAATGGAGTTTATGCGGCGGCAGGACCTGGAAGAGAATCTCAGGGTTTTCCAGGAACGCTATGACATGGCTTCCCGGGCCGGACAGGTCGGCGTCTGGGATTGGGATATCGAAAACAACCGTGTATTCTTGGATCCGAGTATCCGGAGTATGGCCGGATATCGTGGCCAGGAATTGGGCGATGACCTTGAAAGTTGGGAAAAAGTCTTTGTTCTCGATCAGGATGTCAAGTGGGTTGAGGAGTTGAACAGGCGGATCCTCAACCATGAAAAGGATTTCGAACTGGAACATTGGATCCGGCATTCCAACGGACAATTGTTAGGAGCCTTTTCGCGAGGGAAAGCTGTCTACGATAAAACGGGAAAAGCCATCAGAATCCTGGGCACCACCACAGACATTACTCACCTCAAGGCTATCCAAAACGATCTGCGAAGTGCTCGTGATTTAGCAGAAGAAGGAAGTCGTTCGAAGTCTGAGTTTATGGCAAAGATGAGTCACGAGATTCGAACCCCGCTCAATGGGGTTATGGGATTCGCGACCTTGTTGAAACATACCGAGCTCGATTCGGAACAGGAAGATTACCTAACCAATCTCGAAACGAGCAGCAAGTTGCTGTTGTCGATGGTAAATAACATCCTCGATTTCTCTAAGATAGAGGCGGGTAAATTGGACCTGGAACAAAAACCTTTCGACATTCAAGGCAGTATAGAAACCATTCTTCAGGTATTCGGAGATTCTGTTGTTAAGAAAGGCTTGAAGATGGAATTTGTACCGGGCGAGGGTCTTCCCAGCTGTGTCATTACCGATCCTCTCCGTATCCAACAGGTGGTTCTGAATTTGATCGGCAATGCGGTTAAGTTTACTGAGCAGGGTAGTATTCAAATCTCTGCTGCATGGAAGGATGAGAAAGATGGTAAGGGACGGTTACGATTGGCTGTTAAGGATTCGGGTATCGGCATTGAACCCAGTCGTTTGAAGGCGATTTTCGAACCTTTTACGCAGGCAGATTCCTCCATGACTCGTCGTTTTGGTGGTTCAGGTCTGGGGCTTACAATTTGCCAGAACATTCTACAGGCCATGGGATCGCGTCTGGAGGTTACCAGCACGGTTGGTGAAGGAAGTGAATTTTCATTTGAAATTCTAGTTGAGGAAACAGCTCCTGAAATCGTTCAGGATAATGAATCGGTTCGTGAGACTATTACGCAAAGTTCATCATCCCGGGCAGCGGAGACCATTTTGGAGCAGCGGGCCAAAGTAAAAATTCTACTCGCGGAGGACAATGCTCTTAATCAACAGGTCATTTCGAAATTACTCAATCGGTTGGGGTACAACGCGGTGTTAGTTGAAGATGGTCAAGAGGCGGTCGATGCTTTGAATCGCTGGGACTTCGATTTTGTTTTCATGGATTTGATGATGCCCAATCTCGATGGCATCTCCGCAACGCAAGTTATTAGGGAAACTTTGCCTCCTGCAAAGCAACCTGTGATAGTTGCACTCACTGCTAATACTTCGGAGGAGGATATCAACAATTGTATGTCGGTCGGCATGAACGATTTCCTGAGCAAACCTGTGGAGCTTGAGACGCTGGAGAGAACGCTGAATGAACATTTGGATTCTACTGATTTCGAAAGCGATAGAGAACCGGAGGAAGCAGTTTCTAACCCCATAGAATTTGATAAGATTCAGGACAAAGCGGATGAGCAAGTTGACCAATCGTTCGAGCACTTTGACCCTGACTATATGCGTAATCTGATGGGCAGCGATTCGGAGCCAGAAATTCAAGACGAGTTTTCCATCGATGCTATAGAAATATTTTTGGAAACCACCGACGAACTCGTAGAATCTTTTGAGACCTATAGCCGGGAAGAGAAATGGAAAGATTTTGAGCGTTCTGCCCATAGTTTAAAAGGCACTGCCAAGACGGTTGGAGCCTTGATTCTTGGAAATCTGGCGCTGCAATTGGAGTTGTGGGTCAAGGACGGTCATTCAGGTAGCCGGAAAGCCGAGATTCGCCAAGTTGCTGAGGAATACCAAGCTCTCGCAAAGGAACTGACCCGCTACCGGTCAAGTTTGGAAGAAAAGAAGCGTCGGATTTCCTGAGCCTGCCCAATTGAGCAAATTCTTTGTGACCTCGACTGGGAGCATTCTTGATCTTGTTTGAGATTTCCGTCACATAGTTGATGGTTTAATAGGCTTACCGCCTTCAGTCTCAAACCGATCTTTATGGAAGATAGTACTCAATTTAGAAATACCGGAATCAAGCGCATCCTGCTGGCCGCCAAATATTCAATGCACGGTTTGTCAGCGGCCTTAAAGAATGAAGCTGCCTTCAGACAGGAAGCTCTGCTATCCTTGGTTCTGATTGCGGTGGCCATTTGGCTGCAACCCGGATTTGTCGCGTTCTGTCTTTTAGTGGGTAGTTTATTTCTAGTTATGATTGTCGAGCTCCTTAACACGGGAATCGAAACTGCCATCGATTACCAGTCCATGAAAATTCATCCAATGGCGAAACTGGCTAAAGATTTTGGCAGTGCTGCTGTATTCATCAGTTTTTTAAATCTTTCATTAGTGTGGGGATTTTATTTGTGGGATCGCTTTGGGTGAGTAGAATGACTCTACCCAAATGGTAAAAACTGCTTCTCCCACAAAACTGATTTCTTGGGTGGACTACTCCCTGTTCCACGCAAATGACCTGAATTGGATCAAGGGAAGTATCGCCATTGGTCTCTGTATTCATGGCCTGGCATTGAGGGTATTGGTCGAATTTACTCCCCCTATTGGCCTGCTTTACGTTCTGGTCCACTGTGGGTTGGCTGTCGGAGCATTTCTCTCAATTATCCTTTTGGCTCCTCCGCTGTTTCAGGAGACCATCAAAGCATGCCGTGAGAAATCCGTTTCTATCGGCTCAGGACTGTTGTTGGGAGTCTTGCTCTTATATTTTACCTCTCTGACA
Source organism: Verrucomicrobiota bacterium (assembly GCA_027297085.1). GTDB lineage: Bacteria > Verrucomicrobiota > Verrucomicrobiia > Opitutales > UBA2995 > UBA2995. The sequence goes on from JAPUIL010000474.1 coordinate 4,170, forward strand.
GCCTCAATTCAGTATGCCCCTTGGGCATACTATGAAGTGATTCCCACCGTTCTCACCCTGTATGCCGTTATCCGTTATTGGATGGCCCGAAAAAAACGCCAAGTATTCGAAGCCTTGCCTGTTCTCTTCGACCGTGTGGAACGTTGTAATCGAGTTGAGCCGGATGGTTCTGTTTCGAGGATTCCACTGGTAGATTTGAAAGTGGGTGAGGCAATTAAAATATCGACTTCCCAGGTCGTGCCAGTGGATGGAGTAGTCGTAATGGGAGAGGGATATGTAACAGAGGGTTCTCTCAATGGATCCACTTTCCCGAATGTTAAACAGCCTGGCGATCCGATCCTGGCTGGCAGTGTCTCACTGGATGGAGTTTTTACTGTTAAAACCCTTTCACCCTATGTCCCTCGGAAATTGGAGGCGATCTCTCATCCACTTTTATCCTGCGAGATGCAGAATCAAAGTGACCGTCGCACTCGAATCAGTCGAGTTGGCAGCGTAGCGCTAACTGGAATTTTGGCAAGTTTGGGTTTCGGTATTGGCCTGTTTCATTCAGGACTCTATCCGGCGCTTATCCTGACTTCAACCATCCTAATACTTGGAGCCTCCTTGGTCTGGATTGCGGGAATTCCAGTTCACTACTGGACCGGATTGGTACATCTTTCTAAACGCGGCTTGTTGGGGAAAAAGCCAGAGTTAATAGCGGAAATAGCTTCCATAAATCGCGCCTTCTTTGGCAAGACCGGTGTCCTTAGCCATGAGGAACCGAAGCTGGCCCAGTTTTTTGTGATGCCAGCTTTTCAGAACCGTGAAGACTGGATAAAGTCGTTGGTATATCAAACGAGCCGTATGGTCCATCACCCGCTGGTCAATTCCCTCTCCGGTGTTGAATCGTTGATCCAGGGCGAACCCGTCGTGGAGGATCTGAAGTATAAAATTATTCCTGGTAAACGGATAGAAGTCACGTTGACGGACGGACTTGGCCAACGCCTCAAGCTTAAGATTGGTGAACCGGATAGCGTGCTTGGAAAAATGGGTATTACCCCCTTTATCGCGATTTTGGAAGAACACGATCTTTTGATCGGTCAACGGATTTGGATCAGCCTCAATGATCGTGTCTGCGCTATTGCGCAACTCAAAGAGGCTTGGAGTGTGGCTCCTCAACCTTTCTTCTCACAATTGGCTCTCCTGGATATTCGATCTGGTATATTGACCGGTGACAAAGGATTCAACGACACTCGTTTGGAAGGGATCAGTTGCAGGCAAGGGATGACCGCGAAGAATAAACAAAAGCGGGTCGAACAAGCCGCTCAAAGTAATGAAAAAGTGTTGATGGTTGGTGATGGATTTAATGATTTTCGTGCCATGTCCAGCGCGCATGTTTCCCTGGCTATGCGTCATGCGCCCGATGCCGTTCTTGGTTCAGCATCTGGAATCCTAAAATCGTCTCATCTGCATGCTTTGCTTTTCTGCATACCCTACTGCCGTAAAATCATGACTCTTTCTAAAAAGAACAACTGGGTGTTCTCGACCGCGATGATTGCCGCCAGTTCCGCGGCTATTGCCGGATGGCTCAATCCCCTGGGAGCTTCCATACTTTTTCTCGCCAGTTTCGTTTTTGTGTGGGTGCAATCCTTCCTCCTGAGTAGGTCGATACTGTCGAGCGGACATCGAGATCGAGATCGTAGAATCAACTCGGAACAAGCGGTGGAGCGGTATGCCCGCAATCGGTAGGATCGCTATTCCTGCCCAACCCGAACTCACATTCAAAAAATCAAGTGCTTAATGGAGGCCTTGCTTTCCGACAATTGCTTCAATGCCTCGATTCCAATCTTCACATGGGCGCTGGTATAATTCTGATTTACCAGCTTATCGCTTGCTTCTGTCTTGATGCCCTCCGGAACCATGGGTTCATCCGAAACGAGTAGCAGGGCACCGGTAGGAATACGGTTGTGAAACCCGACCGAAAAGATGGTGGCTGTTTCCATTTCGATGGCATTGCAACGGACTTTTGTCAGGTAGTGCTTGAACGATTCATCATGTTCCCAGACCCGTCGATTAGTAGAATAAGCTACGCCTGTATAATAATCCTGCTTATGATCACGAATTGCTTCGGAAGTGGCGCGTTGCATTTCGAATGCGGGAAGTGCCGGTACTTCAGGAGGGAAATAATCGTCTGAGGTTCCCTCACCGCGGATAGCGGCGATAGGAAGCAGAAAGGAACCGATAGGCATATCGCTTTTCAGGCTGCCGCATTTACCAAGAAAGAGTACTCCTTTGGGTTTGACGGCTGTGAGCAGGTCCATGATCGAAGCCGCATTGGCACTGCCCATACCGAAGTTTATCATAGAAATGTTGTCTGAAGTGGCGGTCGGCATAGGTTTCCCGCGGCCTTGAACTTTGACACGGTGCCAACGAGCAAACTTGTTCAAGTAATCGTTAAAGTTGGTTAGCAGGATATATTCGCCAAACGATTCAATCGGGACGCCAGTATAACGGGGCAGCCAGTTTTCAACAATGACTTCTTTGTTTACCATGGCTCATGCTTATGTGGGTCTTATCAAAGATCAATCACGAACGCCTTTTGCAAACTTAACCCTTCTTTGCTCACATTTAGTGAGTTCAGCTTGCCGCTAATCAATTCAGGCCCTAAGCGGAAATGGCCGACTGGTCTTTCGGTGCGTAACGGTCGGACTGTTCTTCCGCATGGTAGTAGCTACGGACCAGAGGCGCGGATTCAATAACTCCAAAGCCGATCTCGAGACCAAAGGATTTCCAGTAGTTAAATTCTTCCGGTGTTACCCAACGGTCTAACGGCAAATGTTTTTGAGTGGGTTGCAGGTATTGGCCGATGGTTATGATATCGATGCTCGCTTCCCTCATGTCTCTCAGGCAGGTTTCGATTTCCTCCTGCGTTTCCCCCAGACCAAGCATGATGCCTGATTTGGTTGTGAATCCCTGCTTTTTACCGTGACGAAGCACATTCAGCGATTGTTGGTAATTGGCGGTTTTCCGGACAGGTCTCTGCAAGCGTTCCACTGTTTCAACATTGTGGTTTAAAATGTCCGGTTTCGCTTCGAGCACGATGTCCAGATGATCGTAGCTACCCTGAAAATCGGGGATCAGTACTTCGACGGCGGTATTGGGGTTCCGGTGGCGAATGGCTCGAATGGTAGCAGCCCAAACGGATGCGCCACCGTCCTTTAAGTCATCCCGCGCAACGGAGGTGATCACCGCATGCTTCAACCCCATCTTGGCCACTGCATCGGCTACGCGTGCGGGTTCGCCAAGGTCCAGCTCGGGCGGACGCCCCGTCTGAATGGCACAAAAACCGCAGGAGCGGGTGCAGACATTACCCAATATCATTAGGGTGGCCGTACCCCGAGTCCAGCACTCGCCCATGTTGGGGCATTGGGCGCTTTTGCAAACCGTGTGTAACTTGTTGGTTTCCACCAGCTCGTTGACCGCATGGTAGACTGGTCCGGCTGGTAACTTGGCTCGCAACCACTTGGGTTTGTTTCGCATAGGATTAGGTCAGGGAATCTTTAAATGTATCCAGAAAAGCCTGCGAGACTATGGGTTTAACTACGCTCAAATCAATGTGAAAACCCAGCTCATTTTTTAAGGAGGTCACGCTGCCATCCACTATGCCACACGGCACAATGCCAGAGAAAGGTTCCAGGTCATTGTTTACGTTCAAAGCAAAGCCATGATAACTCACCCACGATTTTACTGCTACGCCTATGGCCGCAATCTTGCGAGTCTCGATCCAAATCCCGGTTTTCCCTTCGCGGCGGCCGGCCGGCAGTCCGAAGTGCGCTACGATCTGAATGAGCATATCCTCCATAAGGCGAAGATAAGCGTGCAAGTCCCCTAGCTTTTCCAAACTGATGATCGGATATCCGGTTAGTTGTCCCGGACCATGGTAGGTGATGTCCCCGCCGCGGTTGGACTTGTGCACTGCAATCCCTTTTTCCGACAGCTTACTTTCATTCCAGATTAAATGCGCATAAGCACCGCGCCTTACACCCAGTGTATAAACAGGCAGGTGTTCTGTGTAGACCAGCGTATCTTTGCGATTTCCTTCGATCCGGTCGCGGACGTAACTCTTTTGTTTT
>JAPUIL010000475.1 GCA_027297085.1 Verrucomicrobiota bacterium
CGGTGGTGGGCGGCCCGGAGTACCTGGCCATGTATCCGGAGCAGGATGAAAATACCCGGCATTTCTATGCGGTCATCACTGCATTGGACGAGCAGGTTGGTAGACTTCGGTCACGCCTGCGTGAGCTGGGGGTGGCTGATAATACCATGGTCTGGTTTTGTTCTGACAATGGCCCTGAAGGTAACCCCGCCAAAAAAGGCCGCTCGCAAGGAACGGCAGGAGATTTCCGGGGAAGAAAGCGATCTCTTTATGAAGGAGGTGTCCGTGTGCCCGGCATCCTCGAATGGCCGGCGAAGGTCTCCGGCCGTGTGACCGATTTTCCGGCAGTGACCAGTGATTACTTTCCAACTATTTTGGATGTGCTTGGATTTCGGATACCTGAAATGGATACCCGCCCGTATGACGGCGTTTCTCTTTTGCCGATGATCGAAAACGATCTGAAGGAACGTCCGCGACCTATTGGATTCGATGGACACGGATTGGCCACCCTGAACGACAACCGTTTCAAGTTGGTGCACAATCCGACTGTCGAACGGCACAATTCGGACAATGGAAAAACCCCGGTAGCCGAATGGGAACTTTATGATTTGATAAAGGATCCATCCGAAACAACCAACCTTGCCAATAAGTATCCTGACGTTTTAAAGAAGATGCGGACTCAGTTGCAAGCTTGGCAGATTTCGTGTCAGGCCAGTAACAAGGGAATGGATTATTAAAGATATTTTATCGTTGTCGCACTATTTCTGAACTTCGGACTTTATTGGGATCGTCGTGGATCCGGCATCGTGGGACGTAGTTGCCCTACCGGAAACGATATGAACGGGTAGGGCTATCGCATCCTCGGGATGCCGTTCGCGTTCGTGCGCAGTGGCTATCTTTATCGAAAATGCTCTGGTGATCTTGATCAGCGACTAGCAGCCGGAACGTATTCTGGATTCGGAGTCATCTCTGGTGCACCCGTGTCTCGGAGCCATCTATTTGCAAGCTTTTGCATGTCAGTTGCCATAGGGTTGAAATCGTCCTTTCGGTTGCGAGTTTCGGCGATGTCAAACCGAGTATTATAAAGTTCATGCTCCGAAGAATCGAGGCGTTGAATCAGTTTCCACTCACCAATCCGAATTATGACACTTGGTTTGTGAAAGGAGCTGTATCCCGGCAGGAACCAAAAGAGATTGCGTGTCTGGAGTCGTTGCGTCGGGTTGAAAAAGAGGGCGTTAAGGTCTATACCATCCAAAATATGATCGGGAGGGTTGGCCTCCGCTACCGCCAATAGGGTCGGATATATATCAATGTGGTGGACGGGAGTATTTGTAGATGAGCCAGCCGGGATTTTTCCGGGCCATTTAACAATCCAGGGGACGCGAATCCCTCCTTCATACTCGCTTCCTTTTCGGCCCCGCAGCGGCAGGTTGCTAGTATTCTTTTCGCCTAAACCATCTTCCTCATAGCTGAGTCCTCCATTGTCTGAGGTGAAGATGATTAGTGTGTTTTCGGCTTTCCCCGTTTCTTCCAAGCATTGGATCAGCTTACCGACTGAATCGTCGAGAGCCTTTGTCATCGCCCCGGCCATTGGGCTTTTCTGGGTTTGGGAAGGTTCTTTTTTGGAAAAGTAGTCGAGGAATGATTCCTTGGCTTCGAAAGGTTTGTGGACGAGGAAATCGGCGTAGTACAGGAAAAAAGGCGTGTCGTCGCCCATGGACCCTCGGATGAAATCCACGGCGCGGTCACTCAAATAGTCACTCAGATACTCGTCTGGTTCGTGATTGAATTTGGGATCCGTTTCAAAATTGAAATGAGCTCCACTGCTTTCGATGGCTACGTTGAACCCACGTTTGGAAGGATGTTTGTCGCCTTTGCCCAAATGCCATTTCCCGAACATGGCGGTACGGTAGCCGGCTGACTGCAATACTTCGGCTATGGTTTTAGTGGAATCGGACAGGGTGGTGTTTCCTTTGGGTTGAAGGGCAGGGAATGCTTTCAGGTCTCCTACACGTTCTTTCCATTCGTCTTGATAAGTGCCGGGACCGACATAGAGCACACCATGCCTGGGTGTGTACTGTCCGGTCATGAGAGAAGCACGAGACGGAGCACAATTGGACGCTGCGGAATAGGCACTGGTTAAGGAGAGCCCTTCGGCGGCAAGCTTATCGATGTTCGGTGTCTCATAAAACGTGCTGCCGTAGCTGCCCAGACCAGTCCATCCCATGTCATCCGCTAGGATGAGTACGATATTCGGCTGCTTACCCTGAAGTAGAAAAGGGTTTAGGAAAAGAAGGATCGTTAAAACCAGCAGCCGTCGCATCGATTGATAAAAGTAATTACCCGTCTTTTGCCTTAAGTGCGAACAGGTTATCTATGGTTCGTAAGTAGGCAATGTTGTCTTCGAAGATGGGCGTGCTACGGTTTTCACCTAAATCGTATCGTGAGAGTTCTTTGAATATTCTTCCTGGCTCAATGAACACCGCGACTCCGTTTTCTTCTCCCACATAAATTTTATCGTTCACTAACAGAATTCCGGAAAATGCACGGCCTCTCATGCCGGAGATCTTGTGGCTGTAAATTATCTCTCCGGTTTCGGCATCCAACACCTGGAAAACCTGTCCCATGGAGAAGATGTAAAGTAGACCCTCATGAGCGAGTGGCGAAGTATAGTAACGTTCCTTCGAAGCTACCGTATGCCAAATTCGTTTGAGTCCCCTCCTCTCAAGTTCTTTAAGAGTATCGGGAATCTCCATACAGTAAACATCTCCTTGTATTCCGGCTGCACCGTGGACGACGTAGATCCGGTTTTCGGAAACAAAGGGTGTATTAAAGAAGGCAAAAGTCTTTTGTTTAATCGTCCAATCCTGAGATTTTAGTTTTTTGCCATCTGATACCCGGATCAATTCTCCCCGCACCGTGTATAGAAACCATTTGCCTTCTAGTTGAAAGGAGGCCGGTGGGCCGAAGGTCTGCGGATCTTTTACCCGCCAGAGCTCTTTGCCTGTTTCCGGGTCAAGGGCGGCATAGTCGGCGAAGCGAAGGATCAGTTTACCATCAATTAGTTGAGGCGATACGGCACCGCCCCAGTTATGGTCCGGCTTCTCCATGACTTTGGCCCAGATACGATTTCCATCCAAGTCATGCTTGGTCACAATTCCCAGGCTATTGCAGGTGAAGATGTATTTGCCGTCGGAGCAGGATGTGTAGGAGGCGTATCCGTTCGTATTATGCGTTTTGGGCTTCTTGAACTTTGCAGGAATATTCCCTGCCGCAGCCTCCAATTCGGCTTGTTCGTTTTGCGCTGCTTTGAGCTGATCCTTCAGTTCTTCGTTTGAGCGATCGTTTCGAAGGCGGCGGGTTAGCTGATAAATGCGCTTTTTAAAAGGTTTCAGCTTAGCTGCCAACTGCTCATTGGCTACGATTGCATTCTTAATCCGGATGCGCTCTTCCGGAGTAATGTCAGCCACGTCTTCGTATGAATTGGACCGTTGCCACAAGACTTTGCCTGTCCTGGCATCGGCACAAATCAGCTCGGTTGGTTCCGCAGTGTAAAAGAGTTTATTGCCTATTAACAGTGGGCACGCATTTCCGCGGATTGGAGTGGGTACTTGCCAGAGAATTGAGGCAGGATCTTCCCAATACAACGGAGGTGTAGCGTCAGGATAGAGACCGTATCCGCCGTTGCGCCAAGAGGTGACGTCCGAGGAGAGACTATTGGCTGCCAGCAAAAGGCATGAAAGAAACAAGGTAGATGACTTCATGTGTGCGGGTAGGGTAGGTGCAGTCAGGTTCGAAAAGCAATCTTTTGAATTCGGTCAGGGTACCGGAATTAATCGCAACTCCTTCAAGCTTAGTTGGGGGCCGTCCAGACTGTGCTGTAGTTTGAAAACGGCTTTCGGGATATCTTCTTCGATCTGAATGTTTCCGAATTTACGCATTCGGAAGCGGTCGATGCCTCCTGTGTAAGGCACGGCGCCTGTTACAAAAGTGTCATTGATCGACAGTGTAAACGGGCGCCCTTCATATTCAACGGCAAGCGCCGCATGGGAGAAAATATCGTAGTATCCGATCTTTAGATCATAGACTGTCCATTCAAGGGTATCGGTATCCGCTACCCATTCGAAGTTCTCTGTTTCCGGGTTATAAAAAACAGAAGGACCGCTCGCAGTGCCTCGGCTGGCAGTGAGTCCGATAGATCCATTTATATCCGCTCGAATTTTCAAAGATTCATCCGATGCGTTGATAAAGGCTATCAGGTCAGCCATTTTCTGATGATCTAATCCTGCTTCCAGGCCCTCTGGCATAAGAGAAATACCGCTGCTTTCCAACGACTTCAGATTTTGACGTACCAGCGATTGTGTTAAGCCGCCGGTGGTTACCAGGGTCAGACTGGTAGTGGTTTCGTCAGCCATGATACCGCTGAACATCCGACCATCCAGGGTCGTGGCGGTGTATTGAGTATACTTATCTTCAACTGCACGATTCGGGTCCAAGGTTGCGATGAGCATGGAGCCGGGAGATTTATCTGTGAGCGATGTCAAATCCGGTCCCACGGCAAAACCAATTTCTCCCATTTTATGACAGGTGGAACACAAGGCAGTGAAGTGGTTTCGCCCAGCCTGAGGATCACCGGTTAAATCGAGAGATTCTTGGTAGTCCTCAATGAGGGCCATCCGATTTGAGGCGATGCGCTGACCGAAAATGTTGTCCCCCAATTTTTTGATCTGTAAGTTCGCATGCCGGGTAACAGTGGCAATGTGCGTGGCTGAAAAAGTTTTCGCTATCGCCGGCTCCTTTTCCGCGGCCTGCAAAAGCTGGAGAGTGGAACTTCGGCTTTGTAATAAAACATCCAGAATAGTACGGCGCATATTTGGGCTGTGACTTTTCCAGCCGCTTAGAAGGATCTCCGAAGCATCGGCTCCCAGCATCTGCATAAGGC
>JAPUIL010000476.1 GCA_027297085.1 Verrucomicrobiota bacterium
GCAGAAAAATGAAGCGAGTTGTCGTACTCACCCGAATAGTCCAGCAAATTGGGATCAAACGAAGTGTTGAAAATGTGACCGCAGTGATTGCAAAAACCTAAATCAATATCGCCTCTGGGTCGCCCGGTGGCTTCTTCGCGCGATCCAGAAAGAATATTTATAATGACTGGCACCTGTTTGATACTGAAAAACAGCTCCATGGAACCAGACTCACAAACTGGGCAGTTATGGCTCATCGAATTGGATCAACGGTACTGATATCAGGCTGAAGACCCAAGGCAATCAGATCCTTCGTTATTTCGTCCACATAAATTGCGTTCATTATAACAACCCGATCCGGTTGATATTCTTTCAGGAATTCGGGTGACACAATTTCCTGACCACATCCGGCAAGGAAGGTCCCTTGGCGATGAGGATTGATATCCACGACGTATTGCACCTCATCTGAGATCCTCATAGTGGTAAGGAGAGCCACGGCTTTCGAACCACCTCCCCAGAGTACCGTCTTTTCCCCATCCCGCGCACCCTCGCTGAAGAAGTTTTTCCAACGAAGAGTTTCCTGTTGGATAGCCGATGCAAATCGGTCCACATCGGCCAAGAGGTCGCCTACTGGACCTTCTTTGAGATGCGGAGCGACAGTGGAATCCGGAGCAGGGAAGGCTTCAATCATCAGGTACTGGCCATCATAGGCAGTCCAAAGGTCTTTCACTTCGAATCCTGCCCGGCGAAACAACCGCCCCAGACTACCTTTTGTAAAATAGGAGCAGTGTTCGTAATAAATATCCCAAAAAGCGGTATCTCCAAGAACACGTTGTGTTTCGGGCATCTGAAAAAAAATGGGAACCTTCAGATTATCGCCGAGTGATTTTCGCAAACGCGATACGAAGGTTAGTACATCGGGAATATGCTCCAAAGTCATTTTGCAGCACACGAAGTCAGGTGTCTCCAGCGTATAGGTCTCCGGAAAAAACTCCTGATACACTCGCAGATCCATGCCCTCTGGAATGTCGAGACGATCCGGACGAAAAGCGGGATCAAAACCAATACCCTTGTTAGGTCCCAATTCGCATAGCATTTCAAGAAATTCGCCTTTCCCGCAGCCGATTTCCAGAACGGTCTTATGGTGAAGCTGGAACCGATCAACAACCGACTGCGCCAGTTCCTGGTGAAAACGGGCAAAGGTGGGTGAAAATCCCTGTGTCTCTTCACAACCTTCGGAATAACTCTGCAGACTAGCGTCGAATAATCGGTTGAATATGAAACCACACTCCTCGCAGGCACAGAGATCCAACGTGCCTTTGGGGAAGTTAAGAGCTTCATCCTGACTATGTATGAGGAGAATCGAATGAACGGGCGCTTGGTCGACCCGGAAAAACGGCCTAAGCTGGTCCGACTCGCAAGCCGGACAACAATTGGTAGACGTTGACATGAAAAGGTAAAATTAGTCAGGAACAGCGGAAGGGAGGGAGTTGCAGGTATAAATGAAAATAGATGGGAGGTAGATTAATCTATCTGTTTGGGCGGCCATAGGGTCTTGAAGAGAATCGCGAAGGCCAGCAAATGGCCGCCAATCGGTATGGCGCTGGAAAGCACATACACGTATGTCACCCTTCGGGTTATCCACCCTTGATTGAGCAAGTAATCTGGCAGATAATGGATCAAAATAAATCCAAGAAGTGAGGTAAGGAAGAGTAGAGAGAATGAGACAAGTATCCAACGACCACGACCCGCATCACGACGCATATAAGCCAACGCCCACAAAATGCCGACGATCCAGATGATCAAATACGGAAGTTGGATAAGGATATCCGTAAACTCAGTGAGGATGTCTACCATTTTATTCCGCATAGTACCTAATGGGTTGATTTTTATATTACCGATAGCAAGATCGATGTGGTGAGCCGCCAGAACAAACGACCCGCGAGACATATTTAAAGGTCCTCCTAAAGTCTGAGCTGACCAGTCTTCAGGTTCATTTTCCACCATGCCCTCCCAAATTTTAAAGGCATAAGCATTCCCCATCATTGTGGTCTCTGCCCGGGCCCGCATCCAGTATGGTTTTCCGGGCTCAATAATGAAATCCGATATACCAGGAGATTTATCATGCCAACCGGTTGTCAACGATCCCTCGCCGCTCTTGTCATCCTTATTGAAGGAATAGGTAATCGCTCCTCCACAAGGCTCCCAACCGCAATGAGGCTGAGCGCATACCACTGGTGAATCTGTATGGCCTTGCCAGCGCAATATCACCAAAAGTGCAGGGCCTACACTAATTTCCGATCCAAAAGAGCTGGGGTCAGTTTGGTAAATTTCAAAAGGAAATAGCACTTCATAATCCGTCCAACTCATATCCCCTAATCCAATAACCCTGTCATATCCCAAAGCCTCTGGCGCAGAAACAAGGTTTTCTCCTTCAATACGCCAAAGACCATCGATGGGTTGGGCAACATCTGTAAGCTCGTCTACTTCTGACCAGTCTATGTTAACATCAGCAACGGATGCTTCGGGTGACCAGGTCAGCTCCATCACTTCGGAATACAATGTTCCATCCTTATCAACAGCCTCAATTAAGATGGTGTTTTTACCCAGAACTAGGTCTTGAATGGGAATCTCAACATTAAAATCCCCAGCCCTTTGCAAGCGGCGATTATCGGGTCCAATTGACAGGGGCCTAAAATCACCATCGTTCAAAGCGAAATCCAGCTTAACAATGTTCTTCATGGGATCAACGTTACCTAGTACATTCACCCATCGTTGTACCGCACCTGGCTTGCCGAAGGTTTGTTCCTTCCCATACCAAAGATCGATTACAGGTCTCGACTGCGCGCCAACCCAGCAGTTTGCGAGAAATAAGATCAGCAGAAACAGCAGCGACTTATTAAGAGGTACTCTCATTTGATGACGGATCCATATAAAGCATTAAGTTCAGTAACTATATTCTTCCAAGAAAAAAATGTCAGACTATTTATGCGCTCCTCATCGGACCGCAGTGAAACTTCTGATTGCGTGTACAACCTGAGGAAAGTTATGGATATGTATCACATCATACTTTTCGCGAGCAAGTGCCACGGCTATGGATTTATAGAATTGAGAATAGCACCAACGGCTTGCAAACAAGGCCCGCTTCTTACGATACCATAATTTGAGAAACCGCGAAAAGCATACCTTCGCTCGTCTTCTTCAGTGTCGAAAACGCGGTAGGTTATTCCCTCCTTATCAACCGCTTCATCCTGTCCCAAGTGTTTACAAAATATGGTTACTTGATGCTGGTTTTGAAGTTCTTTAGCCGCGCGATAGGTCCATAACGCAATTGAATTCTTATTATCTCCGTACCGTTCATCAAAGGGCTGATTTACAAAGGCCACTTTCATTAAAAGCTTCTAGGAACGAATCCGCGGAAAGGGTACCGGTACAATAAATTTTCCGCCTTGCTTGGCAAAGGGCGCCATCTGTTTTATAATCTCTTCGGCAAAATTCCAGGCAAGTATCAGCAGATAATCCGGCTGCTTTTCCAAAACAGCTTCAGCAGGGCAAATAGGCAATCGGTTTCCCCCCATATATTTATTATGCTTGTACGGATTGAGGTCAGAGACAAAATCGAGGTCATCCTTGTCAATTTCACAATAGGCCATCAGAGTGCACGCTTTGGCTGCCGCTCCGTAGCCGGCAATGGTTTTCCCCTCGGCTTTGAGCCCTGAAAGGATCTTTCTGAGCTCTTCCTTTAATTGCGAAACACGATCGGCAAACTTCAGGAAGTAGTCAGGTCTATCAACTAGCCGCTCTTTTTCCATCTGCAGCAAGTCTAAGACGGAGTCGTCCAATTCGTCCTCCTTTTCAACGAAGATGCGAAGTGAACCTCCATGAATGGATGTTCGCTTAATTCGGTTCAAATGAAGACCGTGCGACTGAAATAAACTCCGCAAGGCAGTCACTGAGAAATAACAGAGGTGCTGGTGGTAAATGGTATCAAACTCGCAATGATCAATGAGATCTACGACATAGGGCATTTCAATCACTGCCACACCGTCTTCTTTGAGCAATACCGAGATGCCTTTTACAAAACCATTCAATCCGGGAACATGAGCGAGCACGTTGTTGGCAAGAAATACATCGGCACGCTTTCCCGACTCAACCAATTCCTTTGCATAGTCCTCAGTGAAAAATGTATTCACGGTTCGGACACCGATCTCGAGAGCCTTTTTAACCGGACCCTCCGCGGGATCGATGCCGAGAACAGGAATCCCTCGTTGATGAAAATGCCGAAGTAGATACCCGTCATTACTAGCTGCCTCAACCACCAGGCTATCCGAGCCCAATGCTCGAGTTTGCATGAGATGCTCGGCGCTTAGCCGGAAGTGTTCCTGAAGGGAGGGCGAAATTGAAGAAAAATATGGATATTCCGAATAGAAGAGCACTTTGGGATCCACCGTTTCAAGAATCTGAACCAGACTGCAATCCCCACAGATGGCCAGGGTCAAAGGTACCAAATGTTCCTCTTGAACCAACTCTTCTTCAGTCAGCAGTCGATCCGCCAAGGGCGTGTCGCCGAATGCAATAAGCTCAGTAAGGTTGGATGAACCGCAAGCGCGGCAACAAGTCTCAGTTTTATAAACCATGCGCAACTCCCGCAACCTTCCACCGCAGTTCAGAGTCCATTAACCCGTCTGCGATATGCTTTTTTAAACGGGCAAGCCGCATGAATTTATCCCCTTCAAATTCCTCAAGTTTGAGGCCCTGGCGCACAACGGCTTCGTAGATTTCTTTCGCAGCTTTGCGGGCCGTCCAAACTGGCTTGAATCCGGGTACTTCTTTCTGAATCAAATCGCAATTCACACGGTAGTTCCGGGAATCCACACTGGCACCATCAGCAAAGGCCACCTCGCAATCAGGTACCACTTCACCTACGATGGTAGCGATGTCCCGCACTCGATAGTTTTCGGAAGTTTGTCCAACATTGTAGGCCTTGCAATGGACTACGTCCAAGGGTGCTTCCATTAAAGCAATAAAGGCACTGGAAATATCGGCTATGTGCACGATAGGCCTCCACGCAGTCCCATCACTTTTAAGATAAACTTTCCGAGTAGTAACCGCCCAGGCCACTAAATTATTAAGAACCAAGTCAAACCTGATACGTGGACTCATCCCATAAGCGGTGGCATTGCGGAGAAAGGTGGGAGAAAAAGTGTCATCTGCCAATTCGAGCAGGCCTCTTTCCGCCAGTACCTTCGAATCACCATACGGGGTCTGTGGATTAAAACCAGCTGTCTCGTCGATGAAATCATTACCTGCTGAACCGTAAGTACTGCAGGAGGATGAAAATAGAAATCGTCTGACGCCAGCCTGCTTGGCCAGTTTGGCTAAATTCACGGTGGCCCGGTAATTAATATCATAGGTGACATCGGGATTAAAATCTCCCATGGGATCATTTGAGAGACCTGCCAGATGCATGACCGCATCGAAGCCTTTCACATCGGATAATTCAACATCGCGAACATCTTTTTTGATATAAGGAATTTCGATCTCGCCATCCACATAGAGGCAATCGTCAAAATAGCCGGAATCCAATCCCACTACCTCGTATCCTGATTTTAGTAGCATGGGCACTAAGACAGCCCCGATGTAACCTTTGTGGCCAGTAACTAAGACTCTCATAGTTCGTATTAGGTAGGGTAGGCCCAGGGAGCATTCCCTGATTGCCAGAATTGTTCTAAAATGTGTTTCTCACGAAGTGTATCCATGCACTGCCAAAAATCGCCGTGGCGATAAGCCATCAATTGTCCTTCTTCAGCTAGGCGCTCCATGGGTTCCTTTTCCCATTGAGTGGCATCATTTTCGATGTAATTAAATATCTCGGGCTCGAGTACGAAAAACGCACCGTTAATCCAACCTTCCGCTGTTTGAGGTTTCTCGGAAAATTTGGAAACTTTATCTCCATCAAAATTTAGGTGACCATAACGTGCCGGAGGACGCACAGCGGTAAGGGTGGCGAGTTTCCCGTGCGATTTGTGAAACTCTACCAGTTTTTTTAAATCAATATTGGAAACGCCATCTCCCCAGGTCAGCATAAAGGTCCCATCATTTAGATAGGGCTCAAGTCGCTTGATTCTTCCACCCGTCATTGAATTTATGCCGGTGTCGATCAAGTTTACATTCCAGTCCAAACCCGTGTCATCTTGATGACGGTTTATGGCCCCGTTTTTAAGATTGATCTGGATATCCGAGCTCAAGGAACAGAAATCAACAAAATATCGTTTAATCATTTCGCCCTTATAACCCAGAGCGATGAAGAAATCCTTATGACCAAAATGGTCGTACTGATTCATGATATGCCAAAGAATGGGTTTACCACCAATTTCCACCAATGGCTTTGGCCGTATGTGAGTTTCTTCTGCCAGACGACTACCCTGACCTCCCGCTAGAATGGCAACTTTCATATCAGTTATTGTGACGACTGAATTTACCTTTAAACGCGTAAATAATGTCCAGGAGATATTGACGCCGTCCGGATATACGGGTTCGGCTGGTTAAAATAATCTTCAAGCCTTTTAATTTTTGGAGAAAAGTCAGGTCGGCACTTAAAACACAACGAATGTATTCAGAGAGCAGCTTCCAATGCGGGAAATTCAACTTACCTTTCCGATAAGGATTAAACCAGTAAGTGTAAGCGCGATGGTCCTCGCCATGAAACACCTTTTGCATGGATTGCTCTTTGTGAGTGCGCCACCAAAACTGTTGATCCGGCACTTCCACCAATTTGCCTGCTAATGCTAATTCTCCAAGTAGAACGACATCCGAGGAAGCGTAACCGCCAATAAGACTGGTCTCACGCAACACGGAGCTGGGCATTAAGCCGAATATGTTGGTGAAAAAGTGAAGACCGAACACGGCATCTTTAAAACGCTTGATAGGATCATCTGAATCAAACGCTAAACCGTCCTCAGGGGATTCTTCAAAAAGAACTCCATCATTCTCGATTTTTCCTACCTGGGTATGCGCCAGGACAGCGTCAGGATTGTCTTTAAGGGCTTTCAAGGTCAGCTCCAGAAACCGCGGCAGCAACACATCATCATGAGCCGCCCATTTAAAATACTCCCCTTGTGCCAGATAAAAGGTGTTATTAAAATTCCAGGCAGCGCCCCGGTTTTCAGCATTCCGGTAATAACGGATGCGGGAGTCCTTTTTGGCATACGCTTCACAGATAGCTTGAGTCCTGTCGGTGGAAGCATTGTCGGATATAACTAACTCAAAATGCGAATACGTTTGCGAGAGAACCGAATCAATCGCTTCATGAATATAGTTTTCCCCGTTGTACACGGGCAGTCCCAGTGAAATTAAAGGGCTGGAAGTAGAGGGTGCCATTATCAGGAATCTATCGTGTGTTAAGAGTTTAAGATTAAGATTGGAAGTCAACCTCTGCGATGACTCCGGAGCAAAAAACTGGCGACTCTCAAACTCAAATAAACAAATTTTATACAATTCAAAGAAATTCAATTCAATTAACTGCAATTTTCGGTATCAATTGCCCGACTATTTCGCTTTGGCAGAAAATTTGTTATGTCGAATTCGAGCCTGCCTGATTCCGCATTTTATTATTTTAAAAGGAAAAAGGTATAATATGTCGGCCAGCAGCAAAGCGGGAAACACGGCAAGTTCGATCAGAAATGAACCACCGCCAAATTCAGAAAATCAAGGAATCACGGATGTATTCACCACTTCCTCACTTTTGGCGGGATAATCCAACGTGTAGTGCAGCCCCCTACTCTCCTTCCTCTGTAGAGCGCACTGAACTATCAGCTCACTCACAAGCAACAGGTTCCTCAATTCAAGGAGGAGAGGTTCCACTTTAAAATTCCAATAATATTCGTTAATCTCAGAGGACAGATTCTCAATTCGTTTTTGGGCACGATGCAGTCGCTTGGTGGTGCGCACAATTCCCACATAATCCCACATGGCTTTTCGCAACTCTTCCCAATTATGAATGATAACCACTCGCTCATCTGGGTCGCTCATTTCACCATCCACCCAATGGGGTAACTCGAAGATGTTGGCCGTGACTTTGCCCAGGAATTTATTCACCGCTTCTGCGCCATTATTTGCCATAACCAGTGCCTCCAACAAAGAATTACTCGCCAGCCTGTTGGCGCCATGGAGACCGGTGCAAGCCACTTCTCCACAGGCGTATAATCCTGGTAAAGGCGTCTCCGCATCCAGATTGGTAACAACACCTCCGCAAAGATAATGAGCCGCCGGTACCACCGGTATCCAATCTTTGGATATATTTATTCCCTGGTCCAGGCAAGCATTGTAGATAGATGGAAAACGTTCCTTGAGAAAAACATCATCCTGATGGGTAATATCAAGCCATAGATGAGCAGAACCGCTCTTCTTCATCTCCTCGTCGATGGCCCTGGCAACCACATCCCTGGGAGCGAGCTCACTTCGATCATCATAAGCATCCATAAATCGATCGCCTTCCAAGTTTCTTAAAAGAGCCCCCTCTCCTCGAACCGCTTCACTGATCAGAAAACGCTTGGGTGAATTCGAATAGAGTGTGGTGGGATGAAACTGGATAAACTCCATGTTCTGCACCGGCACGCCGGCACGATACGCCATAGCAATTCCATCGCCGGTGGCAATAGATGGATTGGTAGTAAATGGATAAACATGCCCAGCTCCTCCTGATGCCAGCATTACGGCCTGCGCGTTAAGGGTCTTAACTTCCCCCGATAATACATCTAACACATAAGCTCCAACGACCCGGTCTTCGGAAAGGTTGGCTTCTGCCGCGACCTGATTCAGCTTTTTCAATGTGATCAGGTCGACAACAAATCCATGTTCAAAAGTAGTGATTTTTGGATGGTTATTAACAGCAGAAAGTAACGCCGTTTCGATAGCCTTTCCCGTCATGTCCGCCACATGCAAAATACGGCGTCTGGAATGCCCCCCCTCCTTCCCCAAAGAATAGGACTCCTCATCGATTCGCGTAAATTCCAAGCCTAGTTCTATAAGTTCCTTAACCCGCCTGGGACCTTCCTCAATAATCTGGCGGACCACCTGTTCATCGCAGAGACCATCACCGGCGATCAAAGTATCCCGCACATGCAAATCAAAATCGTCCGTAGCCGAGGTAACCACGGCAATTCCCCCTTGAGCATAATTGGTGTTCGACTCGGCCTGGTGCTTCTTGGTGATGATGGCCACCCGATGTCCCAATTGGGCGGATTTCAATGCAAAACTCAGCCCGGCAATTCCACTGCCTATTACCAGAATCTCGAAATTTTCAGCCATACAACCTTTGCCCGATTCTCAGTGCAATTTTAGGCAGTTTCCCCGCATGGTTTATAGGAGTATATTATCGATCATTCGAACTTCATCCACCCAAACAGCGGTGGCGATTATCGTCTCTCCGGGAACCACCTCCCTGACCGGAGCCATCGAATCACGATC
Source organism: Verrucomicrobiota bacterium (assembly GCA_027297085.1). Classification (GTDB taxonomy): domain Bacteria; phylum Verrucomicrobiota; class Verrucomicrobiia; order Opitutales; family UBA2995; genus UBA2995. The sequence goes on from JAPUIL010000476.1 coordinate 9,448, forward strand.
CACAATAGCCACATAAATAATACGAATACGCCGCTGGCGACTCAGCAGGTGAATGACCTCGGCCGAAATGCGGTCTGGATTACGAATTCCTTTTTCGACCATATTTTTTCCGGCCTTCAAGGCTTCGTAAAGTCCCGCAGCATCCACTGCCTGCTGAGGAGAAAACCACTCATTGCGTGCATCGGTTGCCAAGCCCGATTTCTCCCGAACCGTTGGATAAACTTCGATGCGGGCCTGAAAATGAAAGTCGCGTATCATTCTCCTTATTCCGGCGATCTTTTGCGCGTCCTTCTGGCCAAAGAAAATGACATCCGGGTGAAAGAGGTTTAAATATTTGACCATGAGAGTAAGTACTCCCGGAAAATAATGTGATCGTGATTGACCGCACAAATCATAGGTAACCTGTTGCTCACGAACGTAGGTTGAATAATCGTCGGGGAAAAGTTCACTCGAGGCAGGACAGAACACCCAGTCCACGCCCAATTCCTTACACAATTCAAGGTCCTGTTGCTTATGCCTCGGATAGCGCTCATACTTTTCGTGCAGACCGAATTCCTTGGGATTTACAAAAATACTCACAACCACCACGTCCCCTTCTTTATTTGCCCTATCAATTAAATTAAAATGCCCTTTATGCAATGATCCCATGGTGGGAA
>JAPUIL010000477.1 GCA_027297085.1 Verrucomicrobiota bacterium
AACCATAAATAAAGTCGGAGAGTTTGTCTGTATTCCCATTTCTGGGTCAAGCTTAACAAATGTGAAATCATGCCGGTTGTAAGCGGGGCAAATCCGGACCATGCTTGAAGGTGAGACCTCCTAATTTAAGATGGGTAGAAGTAGAAGTGAAATTAAGGGTTTATTTGTGGCATGCCAAGCCGGAGTCACGGAGTAGCCCTAGGAAAAATGTACGATAAGTCCGCCTTCGCCCATTGGGACTAAGGCGTGACGTGTCGGGGCTTCGACGTGACAGCCTAAGCTTTACGTTTAAATCCAAGCGTAGGCTGGTACCTGGAGAGGGGGTCGAACCCTCACTCCCGAAGGAACCGGATTTTGAGTCCGGCGCGTCTACCAATTCCGCCATCCAGGCCTATTTGAAAAGGGGCTTATATTGGAGCCCGCTTTCTGAAATAAAGGGGGCTTTTATGGGTAATATAAGTCTCCAAGTCCATAAAAAAGGAGGTCAAATAATCAATCTTTCAGCAGATCCTTTTGCGCAGCGTGCCGAGCTCTCAGGCGAAGCCCCTGAAGTCTGATAAAACCTGAGGCGTCGTCCGGATTGTAATCACTGGCTACACCTTCCATGGATGCGATGTTTTCATCATACAAAGAGTAAGGCGACTTTCGACCGACGGTTGTAATACTGCCTTTGTAAAGTTTGAGCCTAACCGTTCCAGAAACGGATTCTTGGCTTTTGTCGATCAAGGCCTGTAGTGCCTCCCGTTCTGGTGCGTACCAAAATCCGTTGTATACAAGTTCCGCATATTTGGGGATCAAACCATCTCTCAGGTGCATGAGCTCCCTATCCATGGTCAGTGTTTCCAGTTGTCTGTGTCCATGAATGAGGATGGTTCCGCCCGGTGTCTCGTACACACCGCGACTCTTCATACCTACAAAACGGTTTTCCACTATGTCTACTCGGCCAATCCCGTGCTTCCCGGCCAGACGGTTCAACTTCCTAAGAATGGCCGCCGGGGCGCCTGCTTCGCCATTGACAGCTACGCAATCGCCTTTTTCGAAATCCAATTCCAAATACTCTGGTTCGTCAGGAGCATCCTGCGGGTCCACCGTCAGCTTATACATGGATTTATTGTCCGGGGTCGTTGGATCAAACCAGGGGTCTTCTAGAATGCCTGCTTCATAGGATATGTGCAGCAGATTTCTGTCCATTGAGTAGGGCTTGGATGCAGAAGCTTCCACGTCGATTTCATTCTCGGCGCAGTAATCTATCATCTCTGTGCGTCCGGGGAATGCTTGCCGGAAAACATCCATTCGCCACGGAGATATGACCTGCATATCTGGAGAGAGGGCAGCGTAAGTGAGTTCGAATCTTACCTGATCATTCCCCTTTCCTGTTGCACCATGAGCAAGAGCATTAGCTCCTTCTTTTCTGGCAATCTCGATCTGGGCCTTTGCAATCAATGGACGGGCAATCGAAGTGCCAAGTAGGTATTGACCCTCGTAAATGGCGTTGGCCCGAATTATTGGGTAGATGAAGTCGCTGGCGAACTCATCAACCAGATCAATCGTATGGTGAGTGGAAGCTCCAGTCGCTTTGGCTTTGGCTTCGAGTCCATCCAGTTCCTCTTCTTGTCCAACATCAGCTGCGAAAGTGATGATTTCAGCATTGAAGTGATCTTTCAACCAGCGGACGAGCACGGACGTGTCGAGACCCCCTGAATAAGCGAGTACAATTTTCATTATATAATGTATGCGAAAGTTATTATTTCGAGTTCTCCGCCAAGACGGCCATTATGGCCTTTTGGATATGCAAGCGATTTTCAGCCTGATCGAAGATGACGGAAGAAGAACTGTCGAGCACAGCCTGGGTAACTTCCTGACCTGGATGAGCAGGTAGGCAGTGGAGGAACAATGCGTCCGGATTGGCAGCCTCCATTACCTTTTGGTTCACCTGATAGGGTTTCAATGTTTCCAAGCGTTCATCCTCTTCATCTTCCATGCCCATGCTTACCCAAACATCGGTGTAAACAACATCGGCATTTTTTACTGCTTCCATCGGATCGGTGTGAAACGACCAAGAAGGTTCTATCCCCGACTCTTTTATGGTTGATTGAATTTCTGAACCGGGTTCGAAGGCAGGAGGGCCTGCTAATGCGACTTCCATGCCAAACAATGCGCCACCCAACATCCAGGAATTTCCCATGTTGCAGGCTGTATCGCCTAAAAACGCAATTTTCTTACCTTTCAAGGAATCTAACAGTGAACCACCATTGGCCCATCTTTCCGCCATAGTGAATGCGTCTGCATATATTTGGCACGGATGCAGGAAATCTGACAGCGCATTTACTACGGTCATGGATCCTTGTTGCGCAAACTCCTCGAGTACGGAGTGATCATAGCAGCGAATGATGATTCCGTGCAAATAGCGCGACAATACTCTAGCAGTGTCGGCGATACTTTCTCCGCGGCTTATTTGAACATCGTTCTTGTTCAGGTATATAGCATTGCCGCCTAGTTCATGTATCCCCACTTCAAATGAAACCCGGGTCCTCGTACTGGATTTGAAGAAGAGCAATGCCCAGGATTGTTTATCAAGGACTGAAGGTACCTGTTGACCTCTGAGTTTTCTAAACTGTTGAGCCAAGGAGAAAACTTCCTCGACTTCATGGTGTTTAAAATCTGTAGATTTTAGGAAATGTTTCATGGTATCTATCACCGTTGATGGGTGGACACTTTTTGCGAAGTTAGCGCAAGAGTGGCGTCCAAAAGATTAATGGATTCTTGTAGGCTTGATTCGGATACGGTCAAAGGAGGAAGTAACCGAAGAACATTGCCATTCGCTCTTACGGTCAACAAGCCCTTGTTCTGCAACTCTGTCTGAACGGGAGCGGGATCCTCTTCAAAGTCCAGCCCAATTAGGAAGCCTCTGCCTCGGACTTCATTCAGAGCATCGTACTTATTCTTGAGAGAAATCAGGTCTTTGATCCACGATTCACTCAATTGAGTTACACGTTGCAGCAAGTCCTCTTTCTCTATGGTTTCCAATACGGCTAGAGCGGCGGCACAGGCAAGGGGGTTTCCGCCGAAAGTGCTTCCGTGACTACCTGGTTTAAACAAACCAGCAAACGTTTCAGAAATCCAAACAGCTCCAATTGGGAAACCACCACCTAGTCCTTTGGCCATTCCAATAGCATCAGCTTGAATACCGGCAATTTCGTGAGCGAAGAATTGTCCAGTTCTTCCGGTGCCACTCTGCACTTCGTCTATGAGTAAAAGGATGTTGTATTCGGTGCACAACGCCCGCAAGCCTCTAAGGAATTCTGTGGAGGCAACATGGATGCCACCTTCACCTTGAATGGGCTCGATCAATATTGCTGCGGTCTCCTCATCGATCTGGTCGGCAAAGCTATTGATATCGTTCAGTCTAGCCACAGGAAAGGAAGGTAATAGTGGATAAAATCCATCTTGAATCTTTTCCTGTGGGGTGGCGCTCATACCGCCAAATGTCCGGCCGTGGAAAGCGTTGTTCGAAACGACGATTTTTGTAGCAGGGGTATTCGTCTTTGATTTATGGATACCGTGAAGCCTCGAAAGCTTTATCAGTGTTTCGCTGGATTCAGCACCGCTATTGCAAAAGAATACTTTCCCGGGGCCCGCTTTGGATACGAGTGCTTCAGCGAGATCTCCCTGCTCTTTAAATCTATACAGGTTGCTAGCGTGGATCAGCTTCCCAGCCTGTTCTCGAATAGCTTTTACTAAGGCAGGATGGCAATGGCCTAATCCCGTCGTAGCAATGCCAGTGGTAAAATCCAGGTATTTGTTTCCTGCATCATCCCAAACGAATTCTCCTTCCCCTTTCGTCAAAGTGATAGTGGCCGGACCGTAGTTATTTAACCGGTACGTATTATATTGTTCTTCTATGTTTTTATTAAAATTCATGACTGTGTTGATTTGAGTTAGTGAACGATTTCAGTTCCAACACCCTCGTCTGTAAATATTTCCAGCAGGATGCTGTGGGGCTGTCGCCCGTGCACGAAGTGGACTCGGTGGACTCCTTCTCGCAACGCCATGACGGCCGAATCAACTTTTGGGAGCATCCCTTTCTCTATGATTCCTTCTTCTTTCAACGCGGAGACTTCACTCACTTGAAGGGTGGAAATAATGGATGCATGATCGTCGGGATCTCGAAGCAGGCCCGGCACGTCCGTCATGTAAACCAATCGTCGGGCACGTAGACTGCAGGCTACGTGTGCTGCAGCAACATCCGCGTTTATATTATAGAGATTATCGTCTTCATCGCTTCCGATGGGCGAAATGATTGGTGTGTAGCCTTGGGAAATTGCCCGTTTGATCAGTCTGGATTTCACGTATTGCACTTCCCCTACATAGCCCAAATCGATCGGATTTCCTTCGGGGTCTTGAGTGAGCTTTTTGCACGAAAACAGCGATTGACCAGCCATGCCCAATGGTTTTCCGCTCCTTGCTTGTATCAGCTCACAGATATCAAGGTTTACAGATTTATTTAAGGTGTTTTCAACAATGGAAATCGTTTTTTCATCAGTGAATCGCAAACCGTTGATAAAAAGTGGTTTTAAACCGGCTGATTCCATCGCGGCACTGATGGCTTTCCCTCCTCCGTGGACGACCACAACGTTTATTCCAACGGAGGCTAGAAATACTATATCCGATGCCACCCGTGTCCGAACTTCGGGATCAGGATCGTCCATAAAGCTGCCCCCATATTTTACTACGAATATGCTGCCTCTGAATTTCTGGATATAGGGAAGGGCTTCCAGGAGCACCATAGCCTTGGCGATGACTTTTTCTTCTAAGGGATTGGTGGCAATGCTCATGACTTGAAGGGGAAATTAAACAAGACCTGCTGTCTCTTCGAAACCACTCCAGATATTCATAATTTGGATGGCCTGACCGGCCGCCCCTTTCATGAGGTTATCCTCGGCGGAGGTAATTATCAGGTTTTCCGTTCTGGGATCAAAGATTGCAGAGAAATCGATCCGGTTAGTTTGGCAAACCCATTTCGTGTCCGGCGTTTGGCCGGGGTCCATAACAGAAACAAAGGGTGAATCCGCATAGGATTTTCTCCAGACTTCATAGACTTCATCCAGACAGTTTCCTGTTTTGGAGACAACAATGGTCGTTGCAATGCCTCGGCTCATCGGGGCTAAATGTGGCGTGAATTGAACAATTATCTTTGTGCCTGCAGACAAGCTTAACTGTTCTTCAATTTCCGAAAGGTGCCTGTGTTTGACGAGTCCATAGGCCTTGGCGCTTTCGTTTCTTTCACAATAAAGAAAATCTTCCGCCACTTTCCGGCCAGCTCCACTCACTCCACTTATGGAGTTAATAATGATGGTGCTGGTATCGATGGTTTTGCTTTTTACCAGAGGAAGAAGTGGGACAAGAATACTTGTAGGGTAACAGCCAGGTGCGGCAATAAGTTGTTGGGATTGCCATCCGCCGGGTGTGATTTCAGGGATCACATAGGCTGATTTACTCAGCCATTCAGGCTCAGGGTGTGGGTGACCATAGTATTCTTCGTAGATTTCGGGCGAAGTGAGCCTGAAGTCAGCGCTCAGATCTATCACCTTCTTTCCTGCCTTACATAAGGGGATTGCATACTCACTTGCTACACCATTGGGCAGCGCCAGGAAAACGAGGTCAAGATCGGGACTGGCCGCCAGTTCACTTGGATCAGATGGTGAAAATTTGAGACCTTTATCTCGATTCCTTAATGAGGGAAAGACAGACGCAACTGCCTCCCCGGCTAATGACCGGGACGTTACAGTAGTAAGAGATATATTTGGATGTTCCAGAAGCAGGGAGAGCAAAACTTCTCCAGAATATCCGGACGCGCCTACAATGCCGATGTTCATGAAATAAAGTGATTATGTTTAAATAGGTAAATTGAAAATTTGGAAATAAAAAGCCCTCCGAGGTAGACCAGGGAGGGCGTAAAAAGAGAGAATTGCTGGTTCCCGGATTAACGCTTTGAGAATTGGAAGCGTTTACGGGCTCCTGGCTGACCTGCCTTTTTACGCTCGCGGCGGCGAGGGTCTCGTCGGAGGTGACCAGCTTTTTTCAAAGGAGTTCTAAGCTCTTCGTCAAATTTGAGAAGCGCTCTGGCAATTCCAAGGGCGCAGGCTGTAGCTTGTCCGTTTACTCCGCCACCTCTTACTTTGGCGATCACGTCAAACTTACCTTTTTGTTCAATGGTATTGAAAGGGCCTTCGACAGTCCGAACGGCTTGGTCGAGGCTAAAGTATTCAGTCAGCTCTTTGCTGTTAACCTGAATTTTCCCCTCTCCTTCGGAAAGGCGAACCCTTGCTGAGGCAGTCTTGCGCCGGCCGGTTCCTAAATATACAACGTCGTTACTCATAGTTCAAATGTTAGACTATAGTGCGATTGGTTCTTGGGCTTCGTGAGGATGATTTGGCCCGGCATACACTTTCAACTTCCGTAGCATTTGCCTTCCCAGGTTGTTTCTCGGAAGCATACCCTTCACAGCGTGCCGGATAATGAAGTCGGGTCTTTTCTCACGGAAGTCGGCCAGAGTTCTGTATTTCTCATTTCCAACCCAACCGGAATAAAACATATAAGTTTTTTGCTCCTCCTTCTTTCCGGTAACAGCGATTTTTTCGGTGTTGATCACGATGATGTAGTCGCCGGTATCTACATGTGGCGTATAGATCGGTTTGTCCCGGCCACGTAGAATATTGGCAATCTTTACAGATAGCCGGCCAAGCGTTTGCCCGGTAGCGTCAACAACGTACCATTTTCTCTGGACGTTCTCTTTTTTTGCTAACGTGGTTTTCATGAAATTGGAGAAAGGGGGAGAAAATGCATAGTTGGATTTGCTTTGTCAACTATCGAGAAGAGGCAATTTCGAAAAAATAAAAAGCCTGTCCCGAAGGACAGGCTTTTGCAAAATATTTGGCGTTTCTGCTTAGAAGCCTGTGCTTATGGAGGCACCGAAGTAAACTTCGTCTTCTGGTCCGCTAGAACCATCTGAGTAGCGAACGCCTATGCTGGCAGCGCTGGTGTCACTCAGGCTATAAACGACATCGGCCGATACACCATAGTAGCTGTAGCTAAACATGTCACCATCTACATAACCGTAGAAAGCAGCCACGTCGATGGTGGAGTTGTCATCAACCTCGAAGCTTTCTCCGATTGAACCTTGCATCGTGAATGCTTCCAAATCCAGGTCGTAGTAAAAATATACGGCCGGAGTCAGCTCTGAATCAAAGGCAAATCCAGCATAGAGTTCGAAGGTCTCAGTATTATGACCCGATTCCGGGTAGTAGTACAGAGTGCCTCCAACGTCCATGGAAATGCCTTCTGCAATTTCAAAACCCATTCCACCGTAGAAATCGAACTCATTGTCGAAACCCCGAACGATGGGTTGGTTAGTCCACATGCCAAGGTAGGCATCGTCGAATTCCATATCAATAGAAACAGTCATGCTTTCATCCGCGAGTTTAAATCCGCGAAAGATGTATGCGGAGTCGTAACCTATTGCCGCTGACATGTTGGTTTCTGCGTTTACTGAGGATAATGCTGCAATGGTTGCAGCTATTATTAGTAGCTTTTTCATAGTTTATCTTCTGATTTCTGGTTAGCTCGTTTCCATTGATTCGTGGTTTGATTCACAAACCGATGAGAAATATTAACGGAAAACAGTTAATTCGCGCAGATGCTCTTACATATTTTCCGTTTTGGTCAAGCATTTAGCAGCTCTAATGCCAAGAAATTGTCACGGTCAAAATTTGTGGATTTTGGCTCATATTGCTTCATTTTAAACTGTTTCTTTTCGTTCATGCCTTAATCGCTGTTTAATTTGTATCAGACCTTGCCGGTTCCAAGGTCCTATTTGAAACTGTAATATGAGTATTGGTTCCTGGTTTTATACCTTTTCTCGAAAAAACACGCGAACCTGTGTGCCAGCCGGGGACTTACAATCTTACTTAGGCGGGGTAATCCAAAATTTACAAAGTTCTTAAGTTCTGCCATTTCTGCACATATGTCGAAATTCCAATCATTGGCGGGTTTGTTAGGCTTTCTTGGTGTGGCCCTAGGTGCATTTGGTGCTCATGGTCTAAAAGACCGGTTGGTCGAGACCGGGCACCTGGAAAATTGGCAGACTGCAACACTCTATCTTTTCGTTCATGCCCTGGCCTTGCTGATTTTGTCGATGGGCTCCTCACAGAGGCCAGATCGAAAATTAAAATGGGTGGGTTGGTTCTGGGTTTCGGGAACCCTTATCTTTTCGGGATCCCTATACCTGCTATCTCTTACCAATATTTCCATGCTCGGTGCGATCACTCCCATTGGTGGAGTCTGTTTTCTGCTGGGATGGGGCATGCTCATTGCTGCAGGATTCCGGAAAACCCCTTCCACTGGTGAATCTGCCTGATCCTCAATCTTTCTCTGTCCAACCCGAGGTGGCCCGCGTCCTGGATGAAGTGTCTACCTGCGCAAGACCTTTGATCGCCGGGGGTGCCATCCGTGACTGGCTCTTGGGCAAAAATAGCAAGGACTTGGATGTCGAGGTCTTTGGCTGCTCATGGGAGAAACTAGTTTCTATCTTATCTGATTTGGGTAAGGTAGATCTGGTCGGCAAGAGTTTTGGTGTGGCCAAATTTTATTGCGCAGGGATTGAAATCGATTTTGCCCTTCCCAGATCAGAAGTTAAAACAGCGGATGGTCACCGTGGATTTGATGTGATCCCTGACCCTCAATTGGATCCGCAACGTGCAGCTTTGCGCCGCGACTTCACCATCAATTCGATTTCATTTGATTGGAAAAGCCGGCAAGTTGTTGATCCTCTGAATGGCTGCAAAGACTTGATGGCAAAAACTCTCAGGCACTCAAGTCCGGCGTTTGTGGAGGATCCTTTACGAGTACTAAGAGGATTTCAGTTTTGCTCGCGGTTTGAATTGGAGCCGGCTGCTGCAACGGTCGAGCTGTGCAAACAAATTGTACCTGCATATCACGAGTTGCCCCGTGAACGTGTCTGGATGGAATGGGAGAAATGGGCTACCCGTTCGGTTCGGCCTTCTCTTGGGTTAGCTTTCCTGCAGGCCACGGGGTGGCTAGATCATTTTGCGGAAGTGGCGGCCTTGGTTGGGTGTCCTCAAGAACCTGCCTGGCATCCGGAGGGGGATGTATTTTTACATACCGGCCATTGCCTGGACGCTTTGGTGCAATCGGCAGCCTATCAATCGGCAGATCGTTTTGAACGGTTGACGCTGACATTTGCAGTTTTAGCCCACGACTTTGGAAAACCTGAAACGACTGAGCAAAAAGTAAAGGACGGTACGACGCGCTGGATAAGCCCAGGCCATGATCAGGCCGGAATTCCCCTGGCTGAGAGTTTTCTCCTGTCTATTGGAGCCCCGCACTCCTTGATTTCGCGCGTGCAAGCTCTTGTGGGAAATCACATGGCTTCTATTCACATAAATCGACGGCCCAGTCTCCCCCAGGTGCGCCGGTTGGCTCGCCGCATTATGCCGGCTACCATGAACCAATTGTTTGCGGTTATTCGTGCGGATCAAGCCGGACGGCCACCACTGCCTGCGGATCCCAGTAAAGGGTTAGTCTGGCTGGAGGAGGTCGCCACAGAAGAAGCCCTGCTTGCCGCGGCCCCTCAACCTCTGGTTTTGGGACGGCACCTGATCGAGCGCGGCATCCAGCCTGGCCCTCACTTTAAGGCTATTTTGGAGCAACTCTTTGAACTTCAGCTTGACGGAGTTTTCACTACCATCGAAGGAGCGGATCCATACATTAATAAACTCTGTGACGGTCATGAAACTTAGTTACCGATTGATTTTGCGTTTTCCCCACCTTGGTTTCAATTTTCTTCATCTTAACCCAAAGACTCCATTATGATTACAGTAGGACTCAACTCTCTCGAGCAGCTTAAACAGTTGACCAAAGTGGTTGCTGACACTGGCGACTTCGGTCTCATCAAACAATATGAGCCACTCGATGCCACCACCAACCCCAGCCTTATTTTCAAGGCGCTTCAAAAAGAAGAATACGCTGCGTTACTCGACCAGGCTATCCAGGAATTCCAGGACCATTCTGGCGCTTCCTCTGAGAGGCTTGGTTTGATTATCGACCGGGTGCTCATTCTGTTCGGGTTGGAAATATTGAAACTGATTCCAGGACGTGTATCGACTGAGGTGGACGCCCGCTTGTCATTCAATACGCAACCCACAATCGAGCGTGCAAGGAAATTAATCTCCGACTACGCAGCCGAGGGAATCGACAAGAAACGAATCCTCATAAAAATAGCGTCCACCTGGGAAGGAATCAAAGCAGCGGAAATTCTTCAAAAGGAGGGGATCAATTGTAATATGACCCTGTTATTCTCTCTGCCACAGGCAGTTGGATGTGCCGAAGCCGGTGCCAAACTGGTTTCCCCCTTCGTGGGGCGGATTATGGATTGGTATAAAGCTAAAACAGGCGAAAACTACACAGGTGAGAACGATCCGGGAGTTTTATCCGTCAAAGAAATTTTCAACTATTATAAGAAGTTTGGTTATCAGACCGAGATCATGGGCGCTTCTTTTAGAAATATAGATCAAATTCTTGAGTTGGCAGGCTGTGACCTATTGACTATTAGCCCCGACCTTCTGGGTGAGCTTCAAGAATCGCAGACCACCGTGACCCGGAAGTTGGACGCGGATATTGCTGGTGACGCTGCTATTGAAAAGCTGGAACTCAATGAAAGCACTTTCCGTTTTCTCCTCAATGAAAACGCTATGGCCACTGAAAAGTTGGCTGAGGGTATTCGTTTGTTTGCCGCCGACATCGTTAAGCTGGAGTCCGTCATTGCCTCCAAGCTTTAGCCCAAATTTGGTGAGAAACGTGCTAGGAAGCTGAGGACATATTATATAATACAGCGGCCGCTTCAGCGGCGGTTTTATTTAGATTCTTTCTCGTTTGGGGTTGAAACGAGACTCATTCTCATTAACTTGCGTCACTTATGTCTTTTGATGTCGCATCTATTCGGAAGGAATTTCCGATTCTGAAAACCCTGGTTGGTAAGAAACCGCTGGTGTATCTGGACAATGCAGCCACTACCCAAAAACCTCGCCGGGTCATTCAAGCCCTGGAATCTTACTACACGGAAACCAACGCCAATATTCACCGTGGGGTGCATTATCTGGCTGAACGCGCTACCGAAGCCTACGAGGAAGCGAGAAGAGTAGTCGCCCGATTTCTGAATGCGGGTACCGAGGACGAGGTCATTTTTGTGAGAGGCACCACCGAAGGAATCAACCTCATCGCCCACTCCTTCGGTAAGAGGTTTATAGAGAGTGGAGATGAAATCCTGATTTCTACCATGGAGCACCACGCCAACATCGTTCCCTGGCAATTGCTGTGCGAATCCACGGGCGCGATTTTGAAGGTGATACCAGTAAGCGACGCTGGTGAGCTGGACATGGAAGCCTTCGACCAGCTTCTCTCCGAACGGACAAAGTTGGTATCTGTGGTCCATGTCTCTAATTCGTTGGGTACCATTAACCCTGTAAAAACGATTGTCGAAAAATCACACGCCGCGGGAGCCAAAGTTCTATTAGACGGCGCGCAGGCTGTTGGGCATTTTCTTGTTGATGTAAGGGATCTGGATTGCGACTTCTACGTCTTTTCAGGCCATAAACTGTTTGGGGCCACAGGTATCGGAGCGGTCTACGGAAAATACGATATGCTCGATTCTTTGCCACCCTATCAAGGAGGCGGTGACATGATAAGTCAGGTTACATTTGAGAAAACTACCTATAAGGCTCCCCCTGGAAGATTCGAAGCGGGGACCCCCCATATTGCCGGAGCCATAGCTATGGCAGAAGCCATTCACTATCTCAATGAGCTGGATCGCACGGATTTAATATCGCACGAACACGACCTTCTCGAATATGCCACCGGATCGCTATCCGAGTTGGATGGCCTGAAAATTTATGGCACAGCGGCTGAAAAAGTTAGCCTGCTCTCATTTACCATGGAAGGGACCCACCCGCATGATATTGCTACGGTGCTCGACGCTGATGGTATTGCCATCCGAGCCGGTCACCACTGTACGCAGCCTCTGTTGCAACGCTATGGTATATCGGCCACCGGCCGGGCTTCTTTGGCTTTCTATAATACCAGAGAAGAAATTGATAAACTGGTCGAATCCCTTAAAAAGATCCAGGTTCTATTCGCCTAGTGTCGGATCTCCTTCAATTGTATCAGGATATTATTCTGAACCATAATAAACGTCCTCTTAACTACGGCGAGCTCGATGGACACACCGGAAAAGCGCAGGCGCACAACCCGCTTTGTGGTGATAACGTCACTGTATATTGGAAATCGGTGGACGATATCCTTACCGGTATCACCTTCGAGGCCCAGGGGTGCGCAATCTCAAGAGCTTCCGCGTCAATAATGACCGGGTTGCTCAACGGTAAATCGTCTGAGGAAATTAAGGATCTGTTTTCCAAACTCTTGGGCTTTTTATTGGACCCCGATTCGGAGGCTACCATGGATGAACAATTGGGCGATCTCGTTGCTCTGTCAGGCGTAAGGAAATACCCGGCACGAATCAAGTGTGCCACCTTGGCTTGGCATGCCCTTGTCGATAATGTCAGTAAGGCTAGTGGAGGGGAATAACCTGTGAAACACAGCTTCGAAGCTTTAGTGACTTATTCAATCTGTTTTTGAGGTTGATAAAATCGCGTTATTGACTGATGTTTCTAAATTCATTTCGGGCGTGAACAAGATCGCGACCCAATACGTAGACAACTAACATTTTTACCTGAGGACTTGATCCATGAGACGAGTACCTGATTTGGAAACCTATTTTCCATTCACACACGTGGTCGCACACTTAGCGACTTCGCCGGAAAGGAGTATGCGGTGAAGAGCGTACTCGAATTTCAAAGCAAAAAAGCGCAAGGGGAACCGATCTCCATGGTTACCTGTTACGACACCTGGTCGGCCAAAATAATAAATGATTCTGCGATCGATTGTATCCTGATCGGAGACAGTGCCTCCATGGTCATGCATGGGCATCCCAGTACGGTGCATGCGCATGTCGACATGATGAGCGCCCACGTTCAGGCAGTTTCCAGAGGTGCACCCAATAAATTTTTGATTGGGGATATTCCCTTTCTTGCTCACCGCAAAGGGTTCGAACCTTTAATGAATACGGTTGAAATACTCATGAAGGCTGGTGCGAACTCTGTAAAACTAGAAGGGGCTCGCGGCCATTTAGAGGAGATTTCGCATATTGTTGAGTCGGGCGTTCCGGTAATGGGGCACCTTGGTTTAACTCCCCAATCGGTTAACCAGCTGGGTGGATTTAAAGTGCAAGGCAAAGGCGAGGAAACGGCCCGTCAGATTTTTGAGGATGCCAAGGCACTCGAACAGGCAGGTTGTTTCTCTATGGTCCTGGAATGTATTCCTGCACCATTAGCTCTGGAGATTACTGATGCCCTTTCAATTCCGACGATTGGTATCGGTTCAGGTCCTGACACCTCAGGTCAGGTGTTAGTGCTCCAGGACATGCTGGGTATGGACCCGGGTTTTCAACCAAAATTTGTTCGTCGCTATCTGGATGGATACCAGCTGATCAAAGACGCGGTAAATCATTTCGATGCCGATGTGAAGGCAGGTAATTTCCCGGTCAAAAAGGAGAGTTTCGTATGAGTGCACTTATTGAAACGGTGGAATGCTGGCTTGACTTACGGCACGATTTGAAGGCGTCCGGTAAGACGATTGGTTTTGTCC
>JAPUIL010000478.1 GCA_027297085.1 Verrucomicrobiota bacterium
CCGCGGGGTTTTAATGGGAACTGGCCCAGTTCACGACTGCCCCAGCGCGCGACAAAGAGCGAGCGCTTGTAGGCCGGGCCCAGGTGATCTTCGTTGTAGTAACAGGTGCCGAAGGGCACAAAGCGTCCAAGAGTGGGATCAATCGTTTTGATCAGATCGTTGCGATAGGGTTCTTTGGCTTCCAACCACCCGCGCGACCACTGGTAATGCGATCCTTCCGTCACGTGGATCAGTCGCCCGAATGAATGAAGCGCACTGCCTTCCTGGTCATTGTCGTTGCCAAACAGGTTCCAATATTCATCAAAGTCCAGATCACAGATATTCCGGAAACCGCGCGCGACCACTTCCAGGTCATGAGACTTGGGATTATATCGAATCACGCCGCCGACGCCGGTCCAAGGCAACTTCTTTGCGCTTGGACCGCTCAAAAACGTCCAGTGCCAAACATGCCCAGGATTCGTCCTGCTGCGAAACGGGCCCGGATGCGGATCGCCAAAGGCAAGATAGAGACAACCATCCGGTCCCATGCGCATGCCATGAAAACCCTGGTGGATGTGGCCGAGCGGATTCCCCCACACCAGCCGTTCAAAGGTCACCTTACCCGGATCGCGAATCACGATCGGCAGCCGATACAAGGCGGTGACCGTCAACACATAAAGATCATCGCCCGCAACCTGCAACGAATACGCCCACGTGTCTTGCGGCAAGGTTGTGATCGTTCTGCGATCCTTGAAGCCATTGCTTTCATTCGCCTCAAATAAATAGATCGCGTCGCGGCCACCGACATAGAGGTTGCCGCGGGGATCCATCTCCATGCTGATGTAAAAGGCTTCGGGGTCAGAGTGGATGACATCGAGCTGGAGCTGCGGATCCACGCAGTGGTAACTGTTCTGGCCAAAGGCAGTGCCGTATGACGTCAGAAGAAGAAGGCCGATGAAGAAGATTCGTAATTTCATGTGCTGATAGTGCCCATCTTTCTATAATTCGAGGCTCGGGTGCATGGATGATCGCCAGGAGTTAAACAAGTTGTCCAGTTCCATCACGATTTCCGGATGTGCGTCGGCGACGTTGTTCCTCTCCTCAATATCCTTAGAAAGATCAAACAGTTGCCAGGGCGGTGGGGGTTTGTCCGAGTCGAGCAATTCCGCCAGGCGAACCATTTTCCACTTGCCCTTGCGGATGGCGCTACTGTGCTCCTTCTCTTTTATGTTCGGTAGGACGTAGCCTCCTGGTGTGCGAACCGCCCGTGTGCGATTCTGCCAACACAACCACTCGTGCGGCGCGGACTGGTTTTCACCAATTATATATGGACGCAAATCGTGAATGTTTCCATAGATTCCGAAGCGCTGTTGATACTGGCCCGTCATCAATCCCATCCGCGACGCCACGCAGATGGGCGCTGTCACGTAGCCATCGGTAAAGATCACACCTTCATTCGCTAGACGGTCAATGGCGGGTGTCGGAATCTCCGATTTGCCAAACTTCGGCAGATCCGAGTAACCCATGTCATCGGCCAGAATGAGCACGATGTTAGGCTTCGCTTCAGCGCCATTCGCCAGCAAACCGCTGATCGGGATCAGACCGATCAAAAGCATCGCGTAAACCGCTGTTTTCAATCGTGATTTCATGATTCGATGTTCCACTTTGTCATGCCAGGACGTGTTCTGGCTTTCGAATTACTCATCGTAGTTCCTTAAATGTTGATCATGGACGAGAATAAGGCTGGGTCTCAACATTGTCACCAACCACAACTGAAACGAATCAATTGCCGCTAAACGCGTTGAATTAATGAAGACGCGACGATGGGTGTCAGGTAGTATGAAAGGGAATAAGCTGAGGTGACCTGATCCCCGGAAACTGGGCCATTGCAAATGAGATCTTAGCGGCTAAAATGAGGTGCTTCCATTCTTCAGGCCAAGTCCAGTGTTAGATTCTGGAAGTTGAATAAGGCGGTTATGGTTTGGATACGGCTAGCGCTTTCCCGGCACTTGCCCAAGCTGAACGACGTGGATTCTAAAGGCCCGGGATAATCCGTTTTGCGTTTTCGTTGTAGAGCTTTCTTAAAACGGCATCCGGCAAATTCATTCCATAGCTTCGCCAGTGGCGCACCGTTCCGGGTGAGGTAAAGTATTCATCCTCGGTTTCGAACAGGCGGATATTGGATAGGTAGTGGTCCTTTCCTGGAGACAAATCGGTGCCGTACAGCACGCGATCCTGATACTGAATGAAAAAGGCTCTCGCCGTTTTCGGCTGCCGACCGAGATCACAGCTGCGGGCCAATATATCGACATACCTATTGGGATGCGCATCCAGATTCCTGCCCAAACGTCCCAGATCGTGCGATAGGTTGCCCATGTGACAGCAGGTAAAGGTGGTTTGCCGATTCCGAGCCATCATGGCATTCCGACGATCTATCAATTCATCAAATGTAAGCAGAGCCTTCTGCAAGTTGAACCGGGTAGCGCTGGCCAATTGTTCGTTGTGCTCATCCAGAGGGTGGTAAAAAGAAATGGGATCAGCGACATGAATGTTTACAGGCAGACCCAGCTCGGCGGCTTTTCGCCTAATCGGGTCAAAGTAGAGATCTGTATGGAAAATTCGGGTACCATCGGAATAGTCACCAACACCAAAGCCTTTCCCGCCTGACAACTCCCATGTCATCTTTTGCCCTCCTTACAGCGTACGCCGTGCCAATCTATACCACAAAACTAAATTAGTTCGGATTTGGGCAACACGCCCTTGAACCGTGAACCCCTGTTCCGAGGCCAACGGCCGAAAAGACCGGGCCGCGGCAGCGGAACCGGAACACCTTTTGACCCTATTAAGAATGTTTGCAAAGCGTGAAGACCTTCCCCTAATATCCCCAACGTCCTTCCATTCGTTCCATGAACAAACGACTCTCTAATCATGAACCGCTTAAACGGCCGACCTTTGCAGACATCGCCAAAGAGGCGGGTGTATGCAAAGCCACGGTTTCCCTGGCACTGAGAAACAATCCGAGGATCTCGTCTGAAATGCGGGAGCGAATCAAAACCATCGCCGATGATATGGGTTATCGCCTCAATCCTCTGGTGACTGCGAACATGGCTCAGGTTCGCCGTTCGAAAAACTGGAAGGGAAAAATGCCCACTATTGGGTTGTTGACCACTTTTTACGACGAGCAACGGGAAGAAAAACGTGTCGAATGGCATATCCAATCCCGATTCCTGGAAGGTGCGAAGCAGCGGGCGGAGAAGCTGGGCTTCGACTTCGATTTCCTGGAATTCGATTTGGCCTACTACTCCAGCGATCGAATTCAGCAAGTCTTGGTCAGCAGAAACGTTTCTGGATTGGTTCTGGCGCCGCTGCGATTCTCAAACTCGATCCTCAACCTGGATTGGTCAGAATTTGCCGTGGCGTCAATCGGCTTTACAGATGCGCTGGGAAACATCCCGAGCGTTTTCTACGACAATTTCAGGTGCATGCAGGATATTCTAGATTTTCTCTCACATCGAGGGTATCGTCGGATCGGGTTTATAACCGATTCGGAAAACGAAACGCGTGGCGGGCATTTGTGGAACGCAGGTTTTCTGGAGTACCAGGATCGAGTGCTCGAAAAGAGTAATCGAGTACCCATAATGCGTATTCCCAAGCCTGAGCTTTTATTTGAAAGGAGCGATTTCGAGGCCATGCACCGTTGGTACAAACAAAATAAACCCGATGTGGTTATCGCGTTTCGATCCAAAATTCTCGATTATTTTCAAAGCCTTGGCTACAAGGTGCCTGAGGATTTTGGATACATGGTTCTGAACTGGTCTTATCGGACCGATGGTTGTTCGGGTTATCGCCAGTGCCACGAAGAAATGGGGGAAGTCGCAGTCAATATAGTTTCAGAGCGACTCTACAACAACGACCGCGGAGAATTATCCAAACCCAGGACCACGCTTCTACGAGGCGATTTCGTGGACGGTTTTACGATAAGGTGAGGGCTTTGCCAACTAACGAAAATTGTTCGAAAGAATTACATTCAACTCTCTGCGCTGCGCTTTTTGCTTTAAGCATTTAACCGACCGTCGAAATCATTGCGGTCCGTTTCGGGCAGGAGAGGGAACTTGATGGATTTACCGTCCCGGCCACTACGGTAGATGGCGGTAAATAGTTCGACGGCATTTCGGCCCTCTTGTCCGGTGACACTGGGTTCACGATCATTTTCGATGGCATCGATGAAGTCGTCGATCTGGAGCTGGTGGTAATGCTCCTCGGGGTTGATCTGTTTGAAGCGCTCGGTGTCTTCCGCTCGAAATTGCTCAAGCAAATGCTCTTCGCCTGGAACGGTCCAAAAATCGTTGAGTGGCGGTTCTGTTATGGCAGCCATTCCGGGAATGAACATCTGCCCGCCATCCGTTTGCACCCCGACCTTGGCTCCGTTGGAGCCGAGGACACTTACCTTCCCAAATAGGGCCGGATTAAATGAGTTGCTAACCAAAATGTGACCCATAGCGCCATTCTTGAATCGGATGGACGCAACCGCTGTATCCTCAACTTCAATACCCGGGTGATTCAGGTTTCCCCACATGCCACAGAGCTCATCGACCTCACCCATAAACCACAATAAGAGGTCGAGCTGGTGCACGGCCTGATTCACGAGGACTCCCCCGCCCTCCTCACTCCAGGAACCGCGCCAGGGATCGGTATCGTAGTAGTCCTGATCGCGCCAACCAAGCATGGTGACCATGCCGAGTATAGGTTTGCCGACCTTGCCGGCTTCGACGGCTTCCTTGACCCGGACAACCGGTTCATAAAAGCGCCGTTGGCAAACCATACCGATCTTGGAGTTTCCTTTCCTGGCGGCTTCGAGCATGGCGTCGCAATGCTCCAGTGATGAAGCCAGTGGCTTCTCGATCAAAAGGTGCATCCCAGATTCCGCCGTAGCCACCGCTGAATCGACATGCGCAGG
>JAPUIL010000479.1 GCA_027297085.1 Verrucomicrobiota bacterium
TTGGTAACGGTAAAGGCGTGGCCATGAAAGAGTGGATTAGCCTCATACTTTTCGTAGGGACCCGTCAGATTGTCTGAAACGGCATAACCTACCTGGCTTTCACTCGCTTCGCTATCCATGGCCCGGCCCTTGAAATAGAAATACCATTTGTCACCGCGCCGAATAATGTTGGCGTCGTCGACGCACAATTCATCCCAGGCACCCTTTTTCCCGGGAAATAGAATCTGGTTAGCTGGCGGTCTCTTCCAGGGCCCATAAGGCGAATCTGCAATGACATAACCCATCCCTCGCGGTTCCGATTGGGGATCTTTAAAATCCTTTTCTACGCCGGTGTAGAACAGGTAATAATTGTCCAGGTATGGAACCACGTAGGATGTTAGCACACCTCCATCATCCCATGCCTTCGAGGGGTTCTTATCCAGGGCAATTTGCTCAAAGGTCCATTCGAGGCCGTCGGGAGACGAGAGCAAAATAATTCGGCAGTCTGAGAATCCGTTTCCCCTGGCGTGTTCGGTTACCCATAAGAGATACTTGCCTTGATAACGGAGGATGTTCGAGGGATCGTGGCGCTCCCAATTGGTTGGTTGCTGGTCATCCAGGCCCGACGCAGGTGCTTCGACACTTTTGAGCTCTCTCAATTCAAGAGGCATAGAAGTGTTTGCTTTTCCACATCCTGCAAAAAGTTGAATTAATAAACCCGCACCTATACAGGCAGATAAGCGGACGACTTTTCGTATTCTCTTACTCATTATTGATTCCCTCTTTTTGACTACAAGCCTGCCAATTATTTTTCGTTCACCGGTGTGTCATCCCACATGACTTTTGTGTAGATCCAGTTTTTCGATTCATCGATCAGCCAGGGGACTTCTTTTTCGGGAAGCCAAGACCTATGATCGGCGATGACGCTGGCGTATTGCGGGTCTTTTGCCAGGTTGTCCCATTCCCACGGGTCACTGTCGTGGTCGTATAATTCTTCGCTTCCATCGCTGTAACGGATGTAACGCCAACGTTCGGAGCGCACCGCGTGATTTCCTCGACCCATGGTCATAATAGCTGGTTGATCCCATTTGGCTTTGGGATTTTTGAGTAGCGGCATAAGGCTTCGACCGTCGATTTCCTGATTTTCGGGCAGGCCACAAAGTTCAACCAGGGTAGGATATATGTTCAGCAGGCTGACCGGCCGATTACAAACCGTACCCGGTTTTGTAATACCGGGAGCAACTATTATGAATGGCACATGATTGGCCTTGTCCCACAGGGTAAATTTTACGCAGCTCTCTTTGTCTCCGAGGTGATATCCGTGATCGGAGAATAGAACGATGACGGTGTTGTCTGCCTTTCCACTTGCATCCAGTTTGTCGAGCAGTCGCCCCACCATCTGGTCGGCATAATCCGACGCCGCATTATAGCTTTTAACAAAAGTCGTCAGACTGCCCGGATGTCTTTCAGGCTTTTGGGTAACGTTCTCATAGATAAAGTATTCTTTGTAAGCCATGTTGCGCGCCAGGGTGCCGACATCATCTAAATCCCCATCTTTGTAGGGAGGCATAACGAGCGTTTCGTAGGGATACTTATCATAAGTAACCTGATCGGAATAGAAGGGCATGTGGGGCCTGAAAATTCCCGCGGCCAAAAAGCTCGGACCATCCGTCTGTTTGTCCATGGCATCTTCCACCCATTCGACCGTATCGAGGTCGATGATCTTCTTGTCGTGCACGCCCCAATCAAATACGGTTTTGGCCAGAAGTCCTTCGGTGTATCCGTTATGGTTGGTTTCTGATTTGCGGGTGGCCAGCATATCAAAAAATTCCTGGAAAGATGGGTTCTCGAATCGGTCCCGACCGGCTTCACCATGGTGGAAGATTTTTCCCGCTCCTTTGGTGGAGTAGCCGTTTTCAGTGAAGTATTGGGGTAGGGTGACCGCATCCGGGACCAAGGTTCTCCAGCTGTCGTGATTTCCATAAACCCCGGTGGTTGAAGGATGGAGTCCAGTGAGAATCGCAGTCCTGGAGGGATTGCAGGCAGGTGAAACGCAATAGGCTTTGTTAAAAAAAGTGCCTCGGGCGGCCAGGCGCTGCAGATTGGGCGTCTGGATAGGGTTGTCCGGATCGAACAAAGTCGTCCAATCGTTCATGTCATCAATGGCGATGAAGAGAATGTTGGGCTCGGAGCTCTTGGCATCCTTTTCAGAGGACTGCTCATGGTGGCTACAGCCGAAATACAAGAGGTTCGCACAGAGGCACAGAGGCACGAAGATTTTAATTAAAGGTGTCATTCTATGAGATCGTTGGCCATTCAGTCTAAGTCGTTTCTGAATCATCATTCTCCAAACTACCAACGGGGGTTGGTTTTGCAATGATACAGCGACAGGCTGTGAAGGGGTTGGATGCTTCAAAAAGATCGAAAAGAACATAAAACAAACTCGCAGCATATAGCACATGTCGAAAGTCAAGACCTGACGTCGTATGCTTCTTTAATATGAAAGATGAATATTGAGCATTTTGGCAGTCCCCGCAACGGGACTTTGTCAATTATGAAGATATGACCCCGATTGCTGCGATTGCTGCTCCTTGCACTCGAAACTACGTAACCAAGCGGCTTGCGAGCTGGAACGCAGTTCTCCGCGCATGTTGATTTTAGCCTTCGATAGGGCAATTTTGTAACGTCACTATTAGTGGTGTTTAAAAAGATTATACTAATATCCATAACACGTTGATTTTAAATTAGATAAAGCCTGCTCTGTCGAAGGCGTTTGAAACATTAGGGATAAGTGAGTGCACTACGAACAAAAGGAATCATGATTAAGAAGTGTAGGGGATTATTGTTAGGTCTATTCTTGACGAATGCTTCCCTTGCTACAGAGCGACCGAATATTGTGGTTTTTCTGGGCCGAGCGGAAGGGGCCGAGCGAGTTTCCCTACGACCAGCGAGCCCTGCTGTCGGAGTCTGGGTTGGAAAGTCTGGTTGAATCCAAACGTGTTAATTCCGAAGTCATGGTTTTTAAAGTCTCCGAACTCATCGCTCTTCAACAGGAGATCCTCGACCTCATTGATGAGGAATTGGAGGGCGCTAAAACGCATTAAATGCAGGGCAAGTTGCTAGCAACTCTGACTCCTCGGATTTCAGGTCTCCAGAATTGGCATCGATGCGAGCATCGAGCCCTGCATTGAATCAGATCTTCAGGGAATGAGCCGAATGAGTTCTTTCTATAGCTCAGAATTGGTGAAGTTATGAGTTAAGAATAATCTTGCTATAACTCACAAAGTTCAAAAAAGTGAGTTATAAAAATCTTCGCTATAACTCATGTCTTGGAACTGGCAACGGAAGGACTGGCCAGAATTTCGCTACGATTCTACCGGTCTGGTTGAACTGGAAAACCGATTTTTAAGGGAATCGGGCACGCTCCTAGGTGCCTTCAAGCATCTGAATAGTGACGAGCGTCAATCGATTACCATCCAATGGATTAGTGATGAGGCTCTAAAAACGTCTGAAATCGAAGGTGAGATTCTGGATCGGGAAAGTCTTCAATCGTCCATTCGGCGTCAGCTAGGTTTCCAGGCAGACGATAAAAAAGCCTCTTTAAAAGAGAAAGGCATCGCCGAAATGATGGTAGATCTCTACCAAAACTTTGAAGTCCCACTCAGCCATAAGACACTTTTTCAATGGCACTGGATGCTTTTGGCAGGGAGCCCGCGCATAAAAGAACGTGGTTGCTACAGAACCAGCGCTGATGCGATGCAAATTGTGTCCGGGCCTATTCACGATCCGAAGGTTCATTTTGAGGCTCCTCACTCTCGATTAGTATCTGGTGAGATGGAGCGTTTTGTCCAATGGTATTTGAATTCAAAATCGACCTTACCTGCATTGACTCGAGCGGGGATCGCGCACTCCTATTTTGTTTCCGTTCACCCTTTTGAAGACGGCAATGGCCGAATTGCCCGGGCAATTTCAGAGAAGTCGATGGCTGGGAGCATTGGCCAGCCAAGTTTGGTAGCCCTCGCTCAAACCATTGAAAAAAAGAGGAAGGATTATTATGAAGCTTTAAGGAGCATCAATAAAACGAATGACATTACGACTTGGCTCCACTACTTTGCCGCAACCGTTCTCGAATCCCAAAAAGCAACCTTGGACCAGATAGAGTTTTCAATAAAAAAGGCGAAATTTTACGACCGATTCGGACAACGATTGAACGACAGGCAGGCCAAAGTAATCGTACGGATCTTTAAGGAAGGTCCAGGTGGATTTAAGG
>JAPUIL010000048.1 GCA_027297085.1 Verrucomicrobiota bacterium
ACCGCATCGAAATCAAAGTCCCCCTTTTCGCCAGCAATTTGCGCATGCATCAGAACCTGTAACAACACATCGCCCAGCTCTTCGCGCATGTGATCCATATCCAGAGAATCAAGCGTTTCCAGTAGCTCACAGCATTCATCAATCAGACAAACCGCCAGGGATTGGTGCGTTTGTTCAATATCCCAGGGGCAGCCGTCCGGAGCCCGCAAGGCAGCCACGGTTTCACGCAAGGCGTCAATAGAACTCACAGTTGTGCTTTTTGGTTGGATAGGTTGGATTTTTCAGTTCTTGGTTATAACAGATCGCTTTACAAATAAAGAACGGAATCCCGGAAAATGGATATACTGACAGAGATTATGGCCCACAAACGGCAAGAAATTGCTGATCGCCTCCGCGACGTGCCAGAGGAGGAGTTGGAAGCCTTGTTCAATCCCGGTCGTCCTTCTCTATTCCAGGCATTAGCCGGGCATGACAAAGTGTCTGTTATCTCGGAGATCAAACGTAAATCTCCATCGGTAGGGGATATAGCCTCCGGTGCTTCAGCGCTAACGCAGGCTGGTCATTACGTAGCTGCCCATACAGAAGCGATTTCCGTGTTAACGGACGAAAAGTACTTCTCAGGCTCAATCAATGACTTGAACGATGTCACCGCTTATATTCAAGAATCTCAGACAGGCGTTCCCTGTTTAAGAAAAGACTTTTTCGTTAACTCCATTCAAGTCGTTGAAGCAGCCCAAGCCGGGGCCAGCGCCATACTCATCATAGTGAGAGCTCTCACCGACGAAGAAATTCAAACCCTCTTCCGTAGCGCCAGGCTGGCTGGGTTGGACGCTATTTTCGAAATTCACAATACCGAGGACCTCGAGCGGGCTATCCATGCAGACGCGCAAATTATTGGCGTAAACAACCGAAACCTCGCTACCTTCACTACCGACCTGGCTTTATCGGAGGAGTTAATTCCGCAAATCCCTGAAGGCTGCGCTAGTATAGCGGAGTCAGGCATAATTACGATCGACGATGTTCATCGCGTGAAGGCGGCAGGCGCTCAAGCGGTTCTTATAGGACAGGCTCTCATGGAACACCGGGATCCCGGTGCATTTATACGGGAGATCCATAGCCTCTAAATATCCTCCTTCCGGATGGCTACTTACCCGACGCTGAAAGTTGTCAAAACTCTCCTGCAAAGGCACGGGTTGGCGCCGCGAAAACGGCTCGGGCAAAACTTTCTTGTGGAAGCAAACATTGCCAGGAAATCTCTGCAACTAGCAGACATCCAACAGGACGATACCATTGTGGAAATTGGTCCAGGTTTAGGGGCATTAACACAACTATTGCTAGAGGCCGGATGCCAGGTGTTCGCCATCGAGATGGATGCAGGTCTACATCGGTACTTGGATTCGGTCCTGGCATCTCAGAGCCCAGATAGTTTTCATTTAATGCAGGGCGACGCGATGGACCATCCTCTAGCCTCGCTGACCACCCATGGTGGAACATTCAAAATAGTAGCCAACCTGCCGTACGCAATTTCCACACCTTGGCTGGATGCTGTGCTCTCAGGTCCTCTGCCTTCGCGCATGGTGTTGATGTTGCAAAAGGAAGCGGCTGACCGCTTTGTTGCAAAACCAGGAACAGGAACCTTCGGTCCGATTTCCCTATTCCTTAAATGTGCGTACGAAGTAGATGCCAAACACTCAGTAAGCGCCCAATGCTTTTATCCAACCCCCGATGTTGGTTCAGCTCTATTAAGTCTAAAGCGAAAATCGGTGCCCATTCTGTTTTCGCCAGAAATTAAAGATGGAATTCGCCAAATCTTCAGGCAAAGACGAAAACAAATCAGCTCAATACTGGCTAAAATTGAGGTGGTTCCAGAATTTGAATCGTGGCTTAAAGATCTAATTAATAGTGGTTTTTCCCCAGAAACACGACCCGAGGCAATAACGGTAAAAGAGTGGGAGAAGCTGGCCGGTCCTTAATTTTGCGGCTTTCCGATGCCGTAAGTCTTGAATCCGATCCCTTCAAGCGCCGGCCGGTCGAGAATGTTGCGACCATCAAAGATAAATGCAGGTTTTTCCATCGAATCGAAGATTCGCTGAAAATCCAGATCTTTGTAGGCATCCCATTCAGTAAGAATTGCCACCGCATGAGCGCCTTCGCAGGCAGCATAAGCATCGTCAGCAATTTCCACATTACGATTGGGATTCCCTTCAGCATCTACAGCTGACTCTCCCAAATCTCGAAAGATACCTTCAGCAGGCACTTGAGGGTCGTGAATAGAAACTAATGCATTTTCAGCAATCAGGTCCTGGCACACATAGATGGAAGAAGACTCACGCGTATCATTGGTATCCTTTTTAAAAGCAAATCCCAATATCGCGATCTTCTTCCCGTTGACCGTATTAAAAAGAGCCTCAACAATTTTGCCAGAAAAGCGCTTTTTCTGATAATCGTTCATCTCGACGACTTTGCACCAGTAATCAGCCACTTCCTGGAGACCAAAATGTTCACACAGATATACCAGGTTCAGGATGTCCTTTTGGAAACAGGATCCACCAAACCCTACAGATGCCTTCAGAAACTTTGGCCCAATCCGGCTATCGGCTCCGATGGCTCGAGATACTTCATCGACGTCAGCACCCGTAGCTTCACAGAGGGCACTCATGGCATTGATTGAAGAAATTCGCTGAGCTAAAAATGCATTCGCCGTAAGCTTGGAGAGTTCGGAGGACCAGAGGTTGGTGGTAATGATTCTTTCGCGAGGTATCCAGTTTGCGTATACACTGGCGAGAGTTTCAATGGCTTCAATACCTTCGGGAGTTTGATCACCTCCGATCAAAATACGGTCCGCATCATGCAAGTCTTCGATCGCAGTTCCTTCCGCAAGAAACTCGGGATTGGAAAGTACCTGGAACTGAGCCGTGTCACTTTCGTTTAAAATTGCTTTTATGGCATCAGCGGTGCGAACCGGAATGGTCGATTTTTCCACGACTATCTTGGGCCCTTTGGCCATCTTTCCAATATCGCGAGCACACTTTTCAATGTAAACTAGATCTGCGGCCCGGCCAGCCCCGATACCGTATTTTTTGGTAGGCGTACCTACAGCAACAAAAATGATATCCGCCTCAGCAATCGCCGTCTTACGGTCGGTTGAGAAAAACAGATTGGTTCCAAGTTGCCCATCAACCACATCTTGAAGTCCCGGTTCGAACACCGGCAAGTTGCCACTATTCCAGGCCTCAATCTTCGAGGCATCGACATCCACAACGGTTACCGTTATGTCAGGACACTTTTCAGCAATTACCGCCATAGTGGGCCCACCCACATAACCTGCGCCAATACAACATATTTTCATAACTAGGATAAGATAAGATGTTTAAGAAAAATTAATTAGACTGTTTGATAACTCTGGCTAAGCGTTTGCCGGCTTCGACCAAATCGTCCGGCTCTAACACGCCGAATGTTAAACGCATGTAGTTTCTAGGACCTCCCGGCGCAAAACATAAATCTCCAGGGACATACAAAACTCCCTCTTTTACGGCATTTTCAAAAAATTCGCCCCCTCGGCAGGTATCTATCTCAGGTGGACCCTTTACCCAGAGATACATGCCACCCTTTGGCTTCGGCCAGCTCCAACCCAAATTTGGCAATCCCTCTTCCTCAAGCACAAGGTGAAGTATCTCCATTTTCTCCCGATAGCGCCTGCGGCCTTTCGCCAATTGCAAATCGTAGGTGCCATCGTTCACCACGTGCTCCACAATAGCCTGAGCATAATTTGAAGACCCAAAATCGTGGTGTCCCTTTACACTCAACATTTTGGCCAGTATTTCAGGGTGGTCACACATAACATAACCCACTTTCAGGCCACTGGCAAAAGGTTTGGTAAAGGTGCCGAAAAAAAGCTTGGGAAAGGGTTCAAATTCCTCGATTGCGAATACGCTGGTGGACGGAAACTTTTCCTCAAAATAAAGTTCAAAATAGGCGCCATCCTCTAAAATCGGGATAATAGTACCCGTATCCTTGAGGATAGAAACGATTTCAATTTTCTTTTTATTAGTAAGGCAGTGGGTGGAAGGATTGGAAAACCAGGATTCCACATAAAGACCTTTTAAACGGTCTATGGACCCGTCCTTTTCCCACTCGGTAAGCAATTGAGCCAGCGCCTCAGTATCGATCTCATCGTTATCATCCACCGGCAATCCAACCGCTTGAATTCCCAGTCCTTTAAGTAACTCCAAAAAAACGAAGTAGCTAGGTCCTTCAACCAATAGTATGTCACCCGGGTCGCAGAGTACCTGCATTGCCAAATAAAGCGCCTGCTGAGATCCATTGGTTAACATGACATGATCCGGATGGTAAGCCGGACTCTGATGCTGATCGAAATAGCTCAAACGTTTCGCCACAAACTTGCGCAATTCTGGCCGTCCTCTGGTAGTTCCGTACTGTAAATACTCTGGGGATTTGCCATTCGTGGTTAGAGACACGGTCGCATCGCGAACGGCACCAACAGGCAGGGCTTCAGTATCGGTAAATCCAGCAGCCAGGGACAACAGGCTAGGATTTTCCAAAGCCACATTCATAATGTCGCTGATTACCGGCGGCTCGGCCAACTGTCCAATCCGGGAAAAGTTTATCTTTGCGGAACTCAT
>JAPUIL010000480.1 GCA_027297085.1 Verrucomicrobiota bacterium
TGCTCTCATCCAGGCCGTGGTGACTCAAGGAGTGGTAGCCTTCCTCCACGCCTTCGATCGGGATACTACCGCCGCTACCATTCAAGTGCAGGGTCATGAATCGGGTAGAGTCCGTTTGGATAGCCAGATAAATGATATCCAGCATCATTTTTTTCTTACGGATCACCTCGGCATTGTCAGTGATGTCGATGGGTGGAGCCATATCCACTTTGGGCTTCGGTCGACCCACCCATTCTTCAGATTCAGCCAGTCGTTTCTCAAAGTTGCGTACGGACGTGAAATATTGGTCCAGTTTTTCGCGGTCGCCTTTGCCCAATTCCCGTTGCAAGCGGCGTGCGTCATCAGCGACAACATCCATAATACTGCGTCCCTGCCGGAGCCGGCTTTTCTGGCGTTTACGTTCTTCGGGAGTATCCGTGATGAAGAGCAGGTTGAATAACTTGGATGGAGAATGTTCCGCCGGAATCATGCTTCCGTTCTCGGTGTAAGAAGGACTGTTATTACTCTCGGTATTAAGAGCGATGGATGGGAAACGGGTATAATGGCCCAGGTGTTTGGCCATGTATTGATCCAGCGAAATGGTATTCCGGAACACGCCGTTCCGTGAGTAAGGCGCCGCGGTGAGTATGCTGCCTTCGGCATTATGGCCTCCCGATACACTGGGGTGGGAAGAGCCGGTGACGATTGTCATGTCATCCAGAATGTCTGGGATGGCGGATAAATAGCGTGATGGCTGATAGTTGTAGCCGGTGTCGACAGGATTGAGATTGGGGCCGTGTAATCCCAGAGCCAGGCTCACGCTGACAAAGCGTCGAGGTTGCGTGGCAGCGGCGGGTGCAGCGAAGGCTGGTAACATGGAATCGAGCCAGGGCAGGGCCATGGTAACACCGGCTCCTTTCAGAAAGGTTCGTCTGGAAACAGACTTGGCGAAATTGAAGTGTACGCGTTTCATAAGGCAGAGGAGTTACTTGTTTAAAAAGATGGGGCTTTGCACAACGGCGTGAATGAGGGAACGGAAACCGTAACTTTCGTCAGAGATTTCGCGGAGAATGGAATCAATGTCTTTTCGATCGGCAAATTCAATACTGGCTCCTGTAGCGAAGATTATACACTTCTCCACCAGGTTGCGGGCAATCTTTTCCGGATTGTTTAGAATGAGCTGTTTAAACTCGCCGATATCCTGAAACGTACGACCGTCGGCCATGGAAAAACTGGGATCTAATTCGGGGCCTTGTTGCCAACTGCCCTTCTCTTTGATGGCACGGTAATGGTCGCGCCAGCCGCCAATAACATCATAGCTTTCCAAGGCAAACCCCGGAGGGTCAATTTTTACATGGCACACGGCACATCTTTGGGTGTTGCGGTGTTTGTCCAATTGCTCGCGAATCGTTTTGGAGCCGCGTATGTCCGGCTCGATGGCTGGCACGTCGTCGGGTGGGGGCCGGGTTGTTTCGCCCATGATGCGCTCCAACATCCATACCCCACGAATCACAGGTGAGGTGGTTGTGCCATTGGCGGTTACCTTGAGCACGCTTGCGTGAGTGATGATACCTCCGCGACGGTATTCCGGCTTCAAAGGAACTTTGCGAAACTCTGTACCACTTACCCCTTCGATGCCATAATGACGGGCAATGCGCTCATTCAGCATGGTGAAGTCTGAATCGATTACATGCGTAACACTGAGATCTTCTCGAATCATTTCCTGCAAAAAGGCATGCGTTTCTCCGAGCATGGCATTCTTGAGGATTTCGTCGAATTCCGGGTACAGGTTCTGGTCGGGTGTGGTGAAATCGATGTCTTTCAAGTTCAGCCATTGATCAGAAAAATGCTTAATGAACGAAATGGCCCGGGGGTCATCCAACATCCGGTTCACTTGCAGTGTTAACACTTTGGGTTGGGTAAGTTTCTTTTGCCTGGCAAGATTGAGTAGTTCTTTATCCGGGTAAGTGCCCCAGAGAAAGTAACTCAATCGGCTGGCAACGCTGTAACCATCCAGTTTTCCCGCCGGCTCGATGAAAAACAAGAATCTCGGGGAGCATAGAATCGCCCGATAACCGCTACGGACAACTTCGGCGAGAGGTAATCCGTCTTCCAGAACATCCAGGGCCAGTTCCAGGTAGGGCGCCAGCTCATCGCTAGTTAGCTTTCGGCGAAAGGCTTTCTGCGCAAACGTGCGCATCAGTTTCGATAGATCACGCTTAGGGTTGTAGCTGACCAGTTGCCGGTCTTTTACTTTCAGGTTACCGAACAACTGTCTCCGCAAATCCTTAGGATCGGGACCCTGGTAGATACGTTCCATCTCTATGAATTCTAAAGCCACTTTGGCGACTTCCGGATCGGTAATCGTTTCCAGGTTAATCGATCGAGCCGATGGCCGATTCAAGGTATGATCTGCCGGGCGAATTTCCAGCATATGGTTTTCTTCGATCCATGCGGTAAATTCGTGTTCACGAGCTTCCAGAGTAGCTTCAAAACTACCAATCCAGAACATGACGGGGGCTTTGGCGTAACAGATCCCGCTACGAACGGAAGTCCAGACCCCATGTCCTTCAGGTGGATCGATAGCGCGCGCGCTTAATCGGATGCGGTACCAACCGCTTTCAGAAACCTGTGTAGCCCTCATGCGGCCATGATAGTTCTGGCTACTGGAAAATACGATTCCGGTATTGTCGTAAAGCCATGGACCGCGGTTGTTGCCCTCGCGTGCATTGTTTGCCAATACCGCCGCTTCCAGGAAACGATACATCGGCTTGGCCGGTTTCAGGGCGCGATCAAAGGCTTCGTCCAGAGCGGCATCCGCCGCCTCCAGATACTTCTGCAATAAATGATAAGAAATCTGCTGGGCCTCGGCCACGTTGCTGAATCCATCCTGGGTAGGATCCTCCGGTATCAGCTTTCTCAGTGGAATATCTACTCCTAGTAGGTCCTGCACGGATTTTTCATATTCGATACGGTTTAACCGGCGTGAACGAACCCGGCCTAGTTCCTGTTGTTGTTTATCGGATACGCCATGCAGAGTATCGCCCAACGAATTAATAAATTCATCCTTCTCTTCCTTCGGTGGCCACAGCTTCTTCTTGGGTGGCATCTCATTGTGCTTCACCCGGTCATAAAGGAGAATCCACTGATTCATTGATACAGGGTCGTTGGCCTCGAAAGAAAAGTGTTCCAGGTCGAGCCCGCCTTTCCGGTCCACTTCGTTGTGGCAGTCGAAACAGTTCAGGTCGATGAACTGGTTTACGGTGTCCGGCATCGGATGTTCTCCGTGGGCCGTCAGAAAAATTCCGGAGCCCAGGCAGAGGCATAGAACTAAACGTGGAGGAAACATCAGGATCCTTGAGTGACTTCGGGCTTCAGGATTTTGTGCGGAGTTGGATTGAAGCGTCGCACATGCGTATCCCAGTTCTCACCGCGATCTTCTTTTATGGACCATACTTTGATGTTGTCGAGTTCCACTTGGCCACCTTGAAAACCAGCCACGCCAAAACCGTCCTTTTTACCAACCAGGCTGGGGTGTTTGCCGTAAAACACAGCACCGTGGGAAAAGCGGATAACGATTTCGTCGCCTTTTATTTCGGCCAACGCGTGATACCAGGTGCCCGACTCGAGTTTGAAGGAAGCATTGAAGTCCAGTTGCACCGATTCTTTGTTGGCCAGCAGTCGCGCTCCTTGCTCACTCCAGTAGAGACGCGCCTTGTGGTGCCCGAATTCTATAAAGGGACAGAGGGAGGTTTCTTCACCGCCGATAAATCTCAAGGAAAACTGAATGGCAAATTCGTCGGGGCAGGACGGGATGGACAGTCTGGCTTCCAGACCTTGGTGGTGGTCCTGACTGGCCTGAAATACCGCAGTCGAGGGGATTCCGCGGAGTACTCCGTCCTCCATGGCCCAACGAGTATGCTGGCGGGGATGCCAATTTTCCTTCTCCAAGTCTCTTTGTTCGGTGAAATCTTCTCCGACAATAAGCTGATCGAGCTGAACCAATTGAGGTTCGAGCTCTGCCGCATCAGCAAAGACAATCAGGCAGGGCAGCAAAATCCCTGATAGGGTAATACATCGATTCATAACTAGAGAAAGGGTAGATATTTGGCCGAATTGTAAACGTTCTATTAGTACTTCGGCAAGATACTTGGGGCGGGTATAAAGATAGTTAGATGAAAAGGAATGACCACGACCCGGTGAAATTGCAATCTTGTAGTAGCCTGCCCATTCTTTTGGAAAACATAAACTGACCACAGATTTAACCGTCGGACGTCCTCGGTATTACCATAAAAGCTCAAGAGCATGGAGACAAGAAATGCATTGAGGAATAGATCTTTGTGTGCCTTCGTACCTTGGGTGACAGCGAAGCGAACAACAAGGGCATTTTTGAAACACCACTTTAGATTGAAGTTTAAAAAGTAACTATTAATATTCATAACACACTGATTTGAAATTAGATAAAGTCTGCTCTTGGTATTGTGTCGCCATTAAGGCTCGGCACGAAGGCGTTTGAAACGTTAGGGTTTACACAAGGATGACTTTGAACTCGTGACTGAGCAGTTGGTAAATGCAACCTGGGAAAATCGCCTGGCTCCAGATGCTTTTTTTGGATTGGACGTTGGTCAGGCCGGGTGCATCAGTTGAAATGCCGCGTTATAGTTCAGCTGCCAGAATCTTTGTGAAACACCCCTTCAGCCACGATGGTTATTGGACCATTTGGAGACGTGGTTATTCGTCCGGATAGCACACCTATCATGTGGTATCCAGAGGCCTTGCGCGGATGGTAGTACGAGCTTGCTCCTCCAGAGAGTTGGCTGGATGCCTGCCGCCTGCCGAGGTACCATGGATTTTTGGGAAGTTTCAGACTTGGCCCATAAAGTTTCCAAAGCCTTAGAAACCTGGTATCCCGGACTCGGCGATCTCGAGGTTTTGGCAGTAGATGGCGGCGCAATTTATGCTCACGGTACGTCGGACGTGGATATTCCAACCAGTGGCTTGCATATCAGAACAAATTTTGGGATAGTCAGTCTTGTTGGGTATCTATAGTTTCAACCCGGGCAAGCAAACAACTACCCCTATGATTACCCTGCAATCAGTCGATAAAATTATGGATAGGGTGGCTGAGGATTTGAACCATTTGAATTCGGTAATTGTGAATTAAACTCATAACCCGATAGATTTTATGCTATCCCAGGATCCTATTGTTACTATTTGTGTCGCGACC